>JAQGHW010000686.1 GCA_028291505.1 Rhodopila sp.
GTGCACCGGCGACGGCCGGAACACGTCGCCCGAAAGCATCGCCAGCACCGCCTCCTGCAGCCGCAGTACATTCCTTGGGTTCATGAACAGATCGCGCAAAGCCGGCCGGTTCATCCGGTAGATGAACCACGAAAATCGATCGAGTCCCCGCTTTACCTCCGCATCGAACCGCGCCAGCGCCCGCCCACCCTGCGAAGGCGACCGCAGCACCGTAACGACCGTGTCGGCCGCTCGGAATGCACTGTTCATCGCCAGATAAACCCCAGTCGAGAACACCGGATCGATGAAAGCAAACGCGTCCCCAACCATCAGATAGTTACGTCCAACCATCGTCCGGGATCGATACGAATAGTTCCCTGTAGCCGTCGCCGCCCCAATCAACGAAGCCCCAGCCAGCCGCTCGGCCAAAGCCGGCGCCTGCGCAATCGTTTCCTGAAAGAACGCAGTAATATCCGTCTTGCGAGTCTTCAAATGCGCCGGCGGGCACACCGCGCCGATACTGGTCGTCCCATCCGAAAGCGGAATAAACCAGATCCACCCATGATCGAACCAGAAGATACTGATGTTGCCCTCGGCACGACCATCCTGCCGCCGCGCGCCGGTAAAGTGCCCGTAAATCGCCGCACTCGCATGCCGCTTGTTGCGCTCCTTCAGCCCGAGCTTGCTGGCGACCAAAGTATCTCGTCCGGACGCGTCAACCAGAAAACGCGCCCGCCAGCGCGCCTCCTGCCCCGCCTCTCCGGCGGCCGTAACCTCGACGCCATCGACATGATCCAGGTCGAGTTCGCTGACCCGCCAACCCTCCATCACCCGAACACCTTTGGCCGCCGCGTTGCGCAGCAGGATGTGATCGAACTCCGACCGCCTGACCTGGAACGACGACGGCAGGCTCTTGTCCCAGGCGTCGGCGAACTCGAACGTGACCGTCCGCTGATGGGCGGGCGAGACAAAGTCGACCCCCCATTTCGGCAGCCCGATGCGCTCTATCTCATCCGCGACACCCAGCCGCTCCAGCAGCGGCATATTGAACGGCAGCAGGCTTTCGCCAATGTGGAACCTGGGATGCACGTCCTTCTCCAGCAGAACGACGTCAACGCCCCGTTCCGCGAGAAGTGCCGCGACGGTCGACCCGGCGGGGCCGCCGCCAACCACCAGTACCTCGCAGTCGGTAACGCGTCCCGCTGACGACGGTAGGTTCGCCTCTGTTACCTGCCCCGACAAAATGCGCCCTCCCAAACTGGCCGGACGATAGAGGAACTGGATGCCTTGCGACACATCCCTCCCTACAATCCCAGTCCCTTCCAGAAGAACACCGTGTCATGCGGGACACCAGCCGCGTCAAGCGCATATCCCGGTATGCGGCCGGCCTCCTGCCAACCCTGACCGCGATACAGCGCCTCCCCAGCATCCCCAGCGCGCGTATCGAGCGTCAGCAGAGTGCGCCCCGCCGCCAAGGCCGACCGTTCCAAAGCCTGCATGACCTCCCGCCCCACACCTGATCGGCGGGCCAACGGATGCACCAGCACTTTCTGAACCTCCGCCCGATGCGGCTGGTTTTCGGCCATCGCCAGATCCAGCATGCCGGTTCCGACCATCACACCGTCTCGCCACACGGCCAGCAGGACTCGCGTCCCGGCGCCGACGTCGCTGGCCATCCGGTGCCAGAACGCCGTCGCCTTCTCCCGCGGCAGCGGCGGCAGGAACGAGACCCCTGCGCCCGCCTCGACGCAAGCGACCAGGATGTCCGCCAGGCGCGTCTCAGCCGCGTTCGCCGCCGCGATATCCAGCAACACCAACCCGTTGACCGGCTTCGCATAGCCGAACTCCAGCGAGTTGGAAATGTCGCCCAGCACCCTGACCGGACCCTGCCGTACATACGAACGCTTTTCGTAGAACCGGTGGGCGCGGTCGAAGCGTGTGTCGCTCCATAGCACCAGCCGTTCGGCGTCGGCCGCGATGGCAAGGCGTTCGGCCTGGTCGAGCAATGCGTGACCCAGTCCCGAACCGTGTAGCGCTGGATCGACATAAACCTGGCAGATTTCCCAGGTGACATCGTCCATCGGCCAGACCGCGATCAGGCCAACGATTTTGACATCCGCTTCGGCGATCCAAAGGGTGCCACCTTTATCGGCGTAGTAGCTACCGAGCGCACGCAGTTGCGGCAGCTCGCCGTCGACGTCCATCGTTATGTTCGGATAGGCCGACCAGCACGCCCAAATCAGCGCGATGATTCCTGGCCCGTCGGAATCTACCCCGAACCGAATCTTGACCTCTCGGTCAGGACCACCCGGGAATTGGCCACCCGGGAATGGCGGTGCCGCACGGGTAGGGTCGTGGGTCACCGATCCGGTTCTCGCTAACCAGGCGACGATGCAGCAAGGCCACCACCGGCCACCATCGCCTCCTACCGCAAGCCTTCGCAGAACGTCTGGATGCGCCGGAGACCTTCCAGCAACTGGTCGTCCGCCGTCGCGGTGCTGATCCGCAGGAACGGGCTCATGTGATAGGCGGCACCATGCACCGTGGCGACGTAGCTTTCCTCCAGCAGCGCCAGGCAGACATCCTCGTCGGTGTTCAGCTTGCGGCCACCGGTTGTGGTCTTGCCAATACAGCCGGCGACATTCGGGAACACGTAGAACGCCCCTTCCGGCTTATGGCAACTGATGCCCTTCGCCGCGTTCAGCATATCGACAGCCAGGTCGCGCCGCCGCTTGTACGCCTCGATCTGCACCTCGACGCCATCCTGAGGCCCGTCCAAAGCCGCCGCAGCCGCCGCCTGTCCCACGGTGGAAGTGCCGGCCGTGGCCTGCCCCTGCATCACCGTCATCGCCTTGATCAGCACCTTCGGGCCCCCAGCAAAGCCGATCCGCCAGCCGGTCATCGCATACGTCTTCGACACCCCCGACACCGTCAGCGTCCGGTCCTTCAGGTCCGGCGCCACCTGCGCGAACGTCGCATGCTGGAACCCCTCGAACACCAGATGCTCATACATGTCGTCCGACAGCACCCAGACATGCGGATGCTTGCGCATCACAGCGGCGATCTCGGCAATCTCGGCCGCGGAACAGCACGCGCCTGTCGGGTTGTTGGGGTTATTCAGAATCAGCCATTTTGTGCGGGGCGTGATCGCTGCGTCGATGTCCTCCGCCCGCGGCTTGAAGCCGTTGTTCTGCGGGCAGTTCACCAGAACGGGGACGCCCTCGCACAGCTGGGTCATCTGGGCATAGGCGATCCACGACGGCACCGGGATGATGACCTCGTCACCCGGATCGACCGTCGCCATGATGGCATTGAACAGGCACTGCTTGCCGCCGTTGGACACGCTGATCTCGTCCATCGCGTAGTCCAGCCCCGAGTCACGCTTGAACTTCCGCTGAATCGCCTCCTTCAGCACCCGCGTCCCGTCCTGCGGCGGGTATTTCGTGTCGCCGCTCAGCGCCGCCTGATGCGCCGCCTCGATGGCATGCGGCGGGCTGTCGAAGTTGGGCTCCCCGGTGGTCAGCGTGATCACCGGCTTCCCCGCGGCCCGCAGTTCGCGTGCCTTGATCGTCATCTGGACGCTGGCCGCGAGTTGAACCCGGCCGATCCGTTGCGAGAGTGCGGGCATGGTCGTGGAACTCCGCGCGGGCATTTCAGTGCAGACCCTGGCAAAAGCGTTGAATACGGGTGCAGGCCTCGGTCAGTTCGTCCGTCGCGTTGGCGTAACTGATACGGATGTAGCCCGGATAGCAGAATGCGGCCCCATGCACGGTGGCGACACCTTCCTCGGCCAGCAATGTCAGCGCGAACGCCTCATCGTCCTTGATCGGCACCCCGCCCTTGCTGGTCTTGCCGATGCAGCCGTGGATCGAGGGATACACGTAGAACGCCCCGTCCGGCTTGCTGCAATTGATCCCGGGCGCCCGGTTCAGCATCTCGACCACCAGGTCGCGCCGCTGCTCGAACACCTTGCGCATCTCCTCCACGGTATCCTGCTGACCCAGCAGCGCCTCGACCGCGGCGGCCTGAGCGATCGAGTTCGGGTTGGATGTCGACTGGCTCTGCAGCTTGTCCATTGCCTTGATCAGTGCCACCGGACCGCCCGCGAAGCCGATGCGCCAGCCGGTCATCGCATATGATTTGGAAACGCCATGCACCGTCAGCGTGCGATCCTTCAACCTGGGTTCCACCGCCACGATCGTGCCCGGCTTGAAGCCGCCATACGCCAGCTTGTCGTAGATATCGTCAGTCAGCACCCAGACATGCGGATGGCGCAGCAAGACCTCACAGATCGGCTTGAGATCCTCCGCGCTGTAGGCTGCACCGGTGGGATTGCAGGGGTTGTTGAGCATGAACCACCGCGTCTTCGGCGTAATCGCTGCCTCCAGGTCCTCGGCGCGCAGCTTGAAACCATGATTCTGGCCGCACGGCACCAAGACCGGCTTGCCATCCGCCAACGTCACGATATCCGGATAGCTCACCCAGCAAGGGCTTGGAATGATCACTTCATCCCCGGCGTTCAGCGTCGCGAGCATGGCGTTGAACAACACCTGCTTGGCGCCAGTGGAGATGATGATCTCCTCCGGCTTGTATTCGATGCCACTGTCACGGGCGAACTTGGTCGCGACCGCGCGGCGCAGCGCCTGCGTCCCCGACACGTCGGTATATTTCGTCTCCCCGTTCTCGATCGCCCGGATCGCCGCATCCTTGATGTTGCGCGGCGTGTCGAAATCGGGCTCCCCCTGCGACAGGCTGATCACGTTCTTTCCCTCGGCGATCATGCGGCGGGCCACGGTGGAAATTGCGATGGTCAGGCTGGGCTGGATGCGGTCGAGCCGTTCGGCGGTAAGAGACATGACGGGTTCCTGGGGATGGCGAACTCTGAAGACAAGCGGCGGGTTCTATCGCCGACCCGCGTCAGGGGCAACCGGCGGCCGGTAATACGATGTGGGTGGGTGTGTCTTAGCGCTCGTGTCTCACTGATGGGGTGCAGTCCACCGTCAATCCCTGTCCTCTTGGCGTCTTGGCGTCTTGGCGTCCTGTCCTCTTGGCGTCTTGGCGGTTCGACTGACCGGTGCCACCGCGGACCGCGGATGGTGCGAATTCCACATGCAATGCCCCCTTGGGTGACGCAGATCCCGGCACGGGCGGGTCCGTGCGGCGATCGGCCATCCATACCCGCGAACGCAAGGCAGCAGTAGGCGAACCAGCGACGCTTGCCCCACAGGGTCGGGACCAAAATCAATTAATGTATCAAATTCTGGCGCCGGCCGAAACTTCGCGAGAACAAGTTGTCTTTCGGAATCTTTTCGGGCAGTTATCGTCAATGCAGAAAATGAGATGGCATCAGCTCGCATGTGAACTGTCTCAAGGACATACAGTTGCGATGGGCCGCGGCAGCAGGTTCGCTATACCGCTGCCCGCCGTGCACGCATTCACAAGTGCGAAGGCTTCCCCGGTCCCAGTGCAGCGATCCCGCATTCCGGTGCGAGAAAACGCTTGGCAAATGGCCGAAAGTCCATGTCGGTAACGTATCGGTCAATTGGCGCCTCGTCCGTCCCGGCAGTGTTTGGTTCCAGCCGTGAGCCGGGTTCGTTGGTCCGGACCGCCGGCGGTCTCTCAAGCTGCCCGATGTCGACCGTAAACGCATTCCATATCCTGTTCGAACGATTCGGCACCGCAAGGTGCGACGGAGATGAAACATGACCGGCACGACGATCAGCGGCATTCATTACAACTCAGTTACATTGAGCAGTGCGGCCACCCAGAACCCCGCCACCGTCGCCACCGGTGCCACGATAGCAGCCGACGGCAGCGCGCTGATCGGCCAGTCCCCGACGTCCTGGACAATCACCAATTACGGCATCATCTCCGGCACCGGAAACGTCGGCACCGGCATCTCCATGGCCGGCAGCGGCACGATCTTCAACCGCTCCTCGGGCAGCATCTACGGCACGAACCACGGGGTCGCCCTGGCGGGCGGCGGGACACTCAGCAACGAGGGTAGCATTTCGGCGGGTACCACCGGCGTGAACGCCGGCGCGGTCTACCTGGTCGCCGGCGGCTACGTCACCAACCTGTCGGGCGGCGTGATCAGCGCCGCCAGCAGCGGCATCCTGGGTCTGGGCGCCGGTGCGGTGACCGTGGCCAATCAAGGCACGATCACGGCAGCCGCCAATGGCGTCTACATCAACACCGGCGGATCGGTGACCAACCAGTCGGGCGGCGTGATCAATGCCGGCGGCAACGGCATCGAGCTGCTGGTGGCTTCCCCCGCCTACACCGGCTACGTCGCCAATCTGTCCGGCGGAACGATCCTGGCGGGCACCTTCGGGATCTATGTGTCGGGCGGCGCCGCGGTCAACCAGGGGTTCATCTCCGCGACCAGCAACGGGATGCTGCTGATCGGCGGCTCAAGCGGCACCAACGAGACCGGAGGCACCATCATCGCCTCCGGTGTCGGCGTCTCGCTGGACGGCGG
>JAQGHW010000691.1 GCA_028291505.1 Rhodopila sp.
TGGGGATTGACGGGTGAGCAAGTCGGAGTAATATCCGAAAAATTATCGGATATTTCGGCGGATGACCGGAACAGGAGGAAACGTCATGCAGTGGGAAACCGTCGCCTATGAGACGGAGGGTGCTGTCGGCACCATCATCCTCAATCGCCCGGCGAAGCTTAATGCGTTCAGCGGCCAGATGCTGGCCGACTTCGCCGCGGCGGTTGCCCACGCTGGCCAGGACGCCAGCGTGCGGGTGGTGATCGTGCGCGGAGCGGGGCGGGCGTTCTCGGCGGGTTATGACATCAGTCCGGGCGAGTTTTCGCCGCATGACCACACGATCACCGAGGACCGCGAGTGGCTGCACAATGCAACCGAGCAGTGGCTGCGGCTGTGGGAGTTCCCGAAGCCGGTGATTGCGCAGGTGCATGGGATTTGTTCGGCGGGCGCCACCATGCTGGCGATCTGCTGCGACATTACTTTGGTGGCGGAAGATGCCTCGATCCGCTGGCCCGCCCTGCCGCTGGGGGGCGGCCTGATCGGTCCGCTGTGGACCTGGCTCATCGGGCCGAAGAAGGCAAAGGAAATGAGCTTCATTGCCGGCAGCGAGATGTCCGGTGCCGAGGCGCAGTCCTGGGGCTGGGCCAATCGCGCGGTACCGGCGAGTGAACTTGACGCGGTGACCAAACAGATGGCGCAGGCCATCGCGCGCACGCCGGCGGATTTGTTGCGGATCAAGAAGCTGGCGATCAACCGGGTGATGGACGTGCAAGGCTTTCGCACCGTGGCGATGTTCGGCGCCGAGTGGGACAGCATCGCGCATTACAGCGCAGGGGCCGCCGAGATGGCAGCGCAAATCAAAGAACACGGCCTGAAAGGCGCGATCGCAAAAATGAAGGACGCATAGCACGATGAACTGGCGCATTCACACACTCAGCACCGGCGATCTGCTGCTGCCCGGGTTCCACGAGAGCGGCGACGTGATCCCGACCCATGCTTGGGCGCTGACCGATGGCACACGCTGGGTGCTGGTCGACAGCGGCATGCCCTCGGAAGCGGAAATGCGGGCGAAATGGAAGGTCGAAGCGCGCGGCGGCGGCGCTGACATGCTGCGCGGCGCATTGGCCGCGATCAGTGTAAAACCGGAGCAGATCGGCATGATCGTGCTGACTCACCTGCATTTCGACCATGCCTGGAATTTCGAGCTGTTCCCGCAGGCGCAGATCGTCGTGCAGCGCACCGAACTGTTTCATGCGATCGATCCGGTACCGACACAGCGGATCTACTATGCGAAGCCGAGTTACCTGCCGTTGCTGGATCGGCGCCGTCCGGCGGGGCTGCGGCTGATCGACGGCGATATGGAACTGCTGCCGGGCCTGTCGGTGATGCTGTCGCCCGGTCATACGCCGGGGATGCAGGTGGCGCTGGTGCAGACCGAACGCGGCACCGTCGGCCTCGTGGCGGATCTCGGCGAGGAATACAGCGCCTGGTTCCCAGCCGATCCTCGGGCGACGAAGCATCCGTCCAACGCGATGCGCGGATCGTTCCGGCCCGGGTCGATCCGCAGCGAAAGCGAGATGGTTTACAGCGGCTCTATGGCTCGGGTGCTGACTCGTGCGGCGATCGTGGTGCCGGCGCATGACGATCGGATTCCGCGGATGATGCCCGACCAGTGGTGGTCGGTGCCGAACGAGGCCGTGTGATGCACGCCGCGATCCGCGACCGGAGGCAGCCGTGCTTGCCCAGCAACTGACCAACGGCCTTGTGCTGGGCAGCATCTACGCGCTGGCCTCGCTGGGCTTCACGCTGATTTATGGCGCTGCGCGGGTGGTGAACTTCGCCTATGGCGAGATGCTGATGCTAGGCGCCTTCGTCACGCTGATGGTGATGAACGGGTTGGGTCTGGAGTTCTTTCTGGCGCTGCCGCTGGCAATGGCGGTGATGGCAGCCGCGAGCGTGGCGATCTACCTGGTGATCGTGCGGCCGGTAATCCGGCGGACGGAGTTGCAGGTGCTGCTGGTCACCACCGGCCTGCTGTACGTTCTGCACGACATGGCAGTAACGATCTGGGGCACCGATCCGCGGCAGATGGACATGGGACTGGACGGCGTGCTGGAGATTGGCGACGTCATCGTGCCGTACCAGCGGCTGGTGGTCGTGGTGACGATGCTGGCGCTGGTCGGCGGGCTTTACTTCATGCTGTATCACCTGCGGGTGGGCAAGGCGCTGCGCGCGGTGGCGCAGAACCGGTTCGGTGCGCAGGCAATCGGGCTGAACGTCGATCGCGTGGTCAGCTTCGCTTTCGCGGTCTCCGGTGCGCTGGCCTGCGCCGCCGGCGCTCTGCTAGGTGCATTGTATGCCGTCGATCCGGGCATGGGCAGTGCGCCGATGCTAAAAAGCTTTGTCATCGTCATCTTCGGCGGCCTCGGCAGCGTACCCGGCGCGATCGTCGGCGGACTGGTTATCGGCCTGACCGAAACCCTGACCGGCAGCTACATCAGCTACGGGTTCAAGGACGTCTTCACCTTCCTCCTCATGATCGGGATGCTGCTGCTGCGCCCACAAGGCCTGCTCGGAGCACGCCGGTCATGAGAACCCTCGGCGTCCTCCTTGCCATCCTGCTGATCGCGGTCCCACCGTTCATGGCCGAGTATCACGTCTACCTGCTCAGCCTGACGCTGCTGTGGGGCATTTTCGCGCTCAGCATGGGCCTGGTGCTGGGCTTCATTGGCGAGATCAATTTCGGCCAGGCGGCTTTCGTCGCCATCGCCGCTTATGCCTCAAGCCTGCTGCGGCTGAAGCTGGGGTTCAGCTTCTGGTCGGCGGCCCCGGTCGCGCTGGCTCTGGTCGTGGGCCTCGCCGCGCTCGTCGGGCTCATCACGCTGCGCCTGCGCGGGCCGTTCTTCGCCCTCGTCACCCTGGGGTTCGGTGAGATCGTCCGGCTGATCATCACCAACTGGCAGGATCTGACCAACGGGCCGCTGGGCCTGCGTCCGATCGCGCCGCCGGAGTCGCTGTTCGGCCTGCGCTTCGACAGCAAACTGGGCTTCTACTACCTGGTGTTCGCGACCCTGTGCGTGAGCCTCGCCGCCCTGGCCCGCCTCATCCGCGCCCGCACCGGGCGGATGATGATCGCGGTGCGGGAGGACGAAGTGCTAGCCGGCTTCGTCGGCATCCCGGTGCTGCGTCACAAAGTGATCGGCCTGTGTTTCAGCGCACTGGTCGCGGGCCTGGGCGGGCTGCTGATCGGGCCGTTCCTGACCTTGCTGGCGCCCGGGCAGTTCGACCTGTTCGCCTCGGTCGATATGGTGGTGATGGTGGTTGTCGGCGGCGTCGGCACGCTGGCCGGACCGCTGATCGGCGCGGTGTTTCTGGTCTTCATGCCCGAGGCGCTGAGCTTCGCCCGCGAACTACGCCCAGTGATGATGGGCGGCCTGCTGATCATCGTCACGATCTTCCTGCCCGGCGGCGTGATCGGCCTGCTGCGCCACGGGCTCACGCGGCTGTCATCGGCCGGGCGCGGGCGGCTGGCGGTGCTGCGATGAGCGCCCCGTTGCTCACGGTGGAGAACCTCTCCCGGCATTTCGGCGGTGTCCGCGCGGTGAACGACGTGTCGTTCGCGGTCGAGGCCGGCGCGATCACCGGGTTGATCGGACCGAACGGGGCGGGGAAGACCACCACGTTCAACCTGATTTCGGGCCTGCTGCCGCCCACCAGCGGGACGGTCCGGCTGGATGGCGGCATGCTGACCGGCCTGCGCCCTGATCGTGTCGCGGCGCAGGGGGTGGCGCGAACGTTCCAGGGGATCCGGATCTTCCCGGCCCTGACGGTCGCGCAAAACCTGCGCACCGCGGTGCTGGCCGGCATGCGGCTGGGCTTCTGGGAGGATTTGCTGAACCTGCCGGCGGCGCAGCGAGCCGAGGCGGCGGCAACCCGCGCGGTGACGGTCCTGCTGTGCGATATCGGGCTGGAGGACCGTGCCGACGACATCGCCAACAGCCTGTCCTATGCGCACCAAAGCCTGCTGGGAATCGGATTGGCGCTGGCGGTGCGGCCCCGCCTACTGCTGCTGGATGAACCCTTCGCCGGCATGAACCCGTCGGAGACTCAGCAGGCAGCGCGGATGGTGACCCGCATCCGCGACAGCGGCATCACCGTTGTGCTGGTCGAGCATGACATGCCGGCGGTGATGGGGGTGTGCGACCACATCGTGGTGCTCGATCAGGGTAGCAAGATCGCCGACGGCACGCCGGCGGAGATCCGCAGCGACCGGCGCGTGATCGAGGCGTACCTGGGGACCGACGACGATGCTTGAGGTGACCGACCTGCAGGCCGCCTATGGCCGGATCACCGCGTTGCGCGGGGTATCGCTGACCGTCGCGCAGGGCGAGATCGTCACCGTCATCGGCGCCAACGGGGCGGGTAAATCCACGTTGCTGCGCAGCATCTGTGGCATGATGCGCCCGGCCGCCGGCTCGATCCGGCTGGACGATCAATCCGTCGGCGGGCTTGCCTCCTCCGACATGATCCGCCGCGGTGTGGTGATGGTGCCGGAGGGCCGGCACGTGTTCGCGGACATGACGGTCGCGGAGAACCTGGATCTGGGCGCGTATTACCGGCGCGACCGGGCCGGCGTGCGGGCCGACACCGAACGCGTGCTGACGCTGTTTCCGATCTTGCGGGAAAGGTTCCGCAGCGCGGCCGGGCGCATGAGCGGCGGCCAGCAGCAGATGCTGGCGATCGCCCGCGCGCTGATGAGCCATCCGCGGCTGCTGCTGCTGGATGAGCCGTCGCTGGGGCTGGCGCCGGTGATCGTGGCGCAGCTCGGACGAATCATTTCGGATCTCAACCGCGACGGCACGACGATCCTGCTGGTCGAGCAGAATGCGCGCATGGCGCTGCGGCTGGCGCATCGGGCTTATGTGTTGGCGACCGGGCTCGTGGCACGCAGCGGCACCGGACAGGCGCTGCTGGATGATCCGAGCGTGCATGAAACCTATCTGGGAGGAGCAATCGCGTGAGCAATCGCGCCGACAGCCTGCTGCGGCAGGCCAGACTACAGCCCGACAAGGTCGCGCTGATCTTCGAGGATCGGAACTGGACCTATGCGGATCTGCTGCGGGACGTGCGGTCTCGTGCTGCCGGTCTGGCGTCCGCCGGGGTTCGGCGCGGCCAGAAGATCGGGCTGATGCTGGAGACCACGCCCGAGTTCATCCTGCTGGAATATGCGGCTTTCCTGCTGGGCGCGGTGGTGGTGCCGATGAACATGCATTACCGCGGCAACGAGATCGAATACTTGCTGGCGACCTGCGAGGTTGAGGTGCTGGTGATCGAGGGCGCGTTCACCGACCGGCTGCCGGCCGATCTGCGGGTTCGCTACCCGGCGCTGCAACGGATTTTTGTGCAAGGTCCAGGCGTCGGCTCGGGGTTTGATGATGCGGCGCGTCTGCTGGGCGATCCTGGGGAGGCGCCGGCGCCCGCTGTGCTGGCCGATGACGATCTGGCGCTGATGCTGTTCACCAGCGCGACGACCGGCAAGGCCAAGGGGGTGATGCTGAGCCTCGGCAATCTGGCAGGGAATTACGATCGCTCGCCCGAGTGGCTGGGGCTACGCCCGGACGAGGTCACGCTGCTGGCGCTGCCGCTGTACAACACGTTCGCGCTGAACCAGGGGATCAACGCGCTGATCGTGCTGGGTGCCACGATGGTGCTGCTGCGGCGGTTCGATGCGATGGCGTGCCTGCTCGCGATCGCGACACGGCGTTGCACATTCTTCCCGGCAGTGCCGACGATGCTGCAGAAAGTGTTCAACCATCCGGATGTGGCGACCTACGACCTGATGTCGTTGCGCCGGATCACCACCGGCGGCGCGCCGGTTCCGGCGGCGATCCTGGCCCGGGTGCATGAATGTGCCAGCCCGGGCACGGTCGTGATCACCGGCTATGGGCTGACCGAGGCAACGGCCCTGAACGCGATCCACGAAGTGCGGCTGGGCGCCGACGGGCAGTTGGAGCGGCCGAAATCGGTGGGGCGCGCGCTGCCGGGTGTGTCAATCCAGATCCAGGACGAAAACGGCCGCGAACTGCCCTACGGAACCGTCGGCGAAATCTGCATCAAGGGCAGTTGCGTGATGAAGGGCTACTACAAGCTGCCCGAGATGACCGCCGAGGCGATCCGCGACGGCTGGTTGCACACCGGCGACTTGGGCGTGATGGAGCCGGACGGGCATTTCAGCATCGTGGACCGCAAGAAGGATCTGATCATCCGCGGCGGCCAGAACATCTATCCGGCGGATATCGAGGAGGCTCTGTACAGCCATCCGGCGGTCGCCGAAGCCGCCGTCATCGCGATGCCGGACGATGTGATGGGCGAGGTGCCCAAGGCCTATGTCGCTCTGAAACACGATGCGGTGGCGACACCGGAGGCATTGCTGGCGCACTGCCGCACGCTGCTCGCATCCTACAAGGTGCCCACATCGTTACAGATTCTGGATGAATTGCCGAAGGGGCCGACCGGCAAGATTCTGCGCCGCGGGCTGCGGCCGGAGGGCTGAAGGTTCGGCGACAGCCACACACAAAGGGAGAACAGGAACGTGACCTCACCAATAGGAATGACCCGCCGCGTCGCTTTGTTGAGCATACCCGCGCTGGCCTCGCTCGCGACCTTCGGGACCGCTCGGGCACAGTCCGACAGAGTGCTGAAACTGGGTGCGATCTGCACGGTGACCGGGCCCAATGCATCGATCGGTCGCGAAGGCCTGGCCGGGCTGGAATACAGCGTCAAGGCGCTGAACGCAGCCGGCGGCGTGAAGATCGGGCCGGACACCTACACGCTGGCGCTGGTGAACATCGACGACGAATCGAAACCGGAACGGGCGGTGGCAGCGGCGGAACAGTTGATCGGGTCCGAACACGTGCCGGTCATCTTCACCCCGCCGGCCAGCACCGCGACGCTGGCGATGCTGCCGACGATCGAAAAGAACAAGGTGGTAGCAATGAGTTTCGTCGCCTCGGCGCCGGCGGTGACGGGCAAGGAGTTCGATTACAGCTTTCGCAGCACGCTGAGTTCCTTGGACAACGTCAATCCGTCGATCGACTTCCTGGTGAAGAACCAGGGCGTCAAGACGATCGCTTATGTCGGGCGTAACGACGACTGGGGCCGCAGTGCCGCCAAGGCGCTGATCGCACGCGCGGAGCAACTCGGAGCCAAGGTCGTGGTAGGGGAGTATTTCGATACCAAGACGACGGACTTCTTCGGCCTGCTGACCAAGGTGCGTGGCGCCGAACCGGATGCCGTCGTGGTGGCGACGTTCGTGGAAGATGGGATTCCGTTTCTGAAGCAGTATCGTGAGTTGCGGATGAAACCGACGCTGCTCAGCCTAGCGGTGATCTGGTCGTCGCCGGTGTTCCTGAATGCGGCGGGCAAAACGGCGGAGGGCGTGTATATCGCGACCGGCCCCCGCACCGCCGGCACGACGGCGGTTGAGGAGTTTGCCGCGACCTTCCAGAAATCCGCCGGCCATGCGCCACTGCCGTATGAAATAACCGGTTACGACTCGATGACCGTGGTTCTGGCCGCGATGAAGAAGGCCGGCTCGATCGACCCGACGGCGACGCGCGATGCACTGCGCAGCCTCGATTTCCAGGGTGTGCTACAGGACTACGCGTTCAATGGCACCAATCAATCGAGCGTGGACATCAATATCAACAAGGTGACCGACGGGCACGTCGTGCCGCTGGTGTCGATCCGGAGCTGACATGACATTCGATACGCTGCTGTACGAGATCGACGACGGTATCGCTACGGTCACGCTCAACCGCCCGCAAGCGCTCAATGCGTTCAACTTCGCAATGCAGCGCGACCTTGCAACGTTGATCCCGGCGATTGCCAGCGATGATACGGTGCGCTGCGTGATCCTCACCGGCGCGGGGCGGGCGTTCTGCGCCGGTGGCGATATTCGCGACATGGCAGACAGCGATCCGGCGCCGCTGGCTGGACGCAACCGGCTACGCAGCATGTTGCTGAGCGTGTTCATTCCGCTGATCCGGCTGGAAAAGCCGGTGATCGCGGCGGTGAACGGGATCGCGGTCGGGGCGGGGCTGAACCTGGCTCTAGCCGCCGATCTGACGCTGGTGGACGAGACGGCGATGCTGAGCCAGATCTTCGTGCAGGTGGGCTTGGTGCCGGACACCGGCGGGCTGTTCCTGCTGACCCGGCTGATCGGGCTGCACCGCGCCAAAGAACTGTGCTTTACCGGGCGCAAGATCAGCGGTCTGGAGGCCGCCGCGATGGGGCTGGTCAATCGAGCCGTTCCGCCTGACGATTTGATCCCCGCGGCGCGGGCGCTCGCTCGGGAAATCGCGGACGGGCCGGCGGCGGCGATCGGCATGACCAAATCGTTGCTTAATCTGTCCGCCACGGCATCAATCGATGAGATGGCGGAGTTCGAGGCCTATGCGCAGGCGATTGCGCTGAGCACGGATGATCACCGCGAAGGGTTGCGAGCGTTCGCCGAGAAACGGCGGCCGGTTTACCGCCGGCATTGATAGGGAGGAAGCCTAATGGATTTTCGCTACACGGACGCCGAAGAGCAGTTTCGCCGCGAGGTTCGCGACTGGCTGCAGGCCAATCTGCCGCCGGGGTGGGGCTCGACGTTCCAGGAGCCGGAGAACGAGGCTGAACGGTTCGCGTTCCGCCTGGACTGGGAGCGAAAGCTGCATGCGGCGGGATGGAGCGGGATTTCCTGGCCGAAGGCGTATGGCGGCCGCGGCGGAACACTGGTGGAGCAGACGATTTTCCAGGAAGAACTCGCGCGGGCCAATGCGCCGGAGTTCGTCAACATCATCGGCCGCAACCTCACCGCCCCCACGCTGATGGCGCACGGCACTGAGGCGCAGAAGCAGCGCTTCCTGCCGAAGATCCTGTCGAGCGAGGAAATCTGGTGCCAGGGTTTCTCCGAACCCAACAGCGGATCGGATCTGGCGTCGTTACGGTGTCGCCTGGTGGCGGACGCCGATGAATTCGTGCTGAACGGGCAGAAGATCTGGACCAGCTTCGCGCAATATGCGCAATGGTGCTTCGTGCTGGCACGGACCGACCCAACGGTGCCCAAACATCAAGGTCTGAGCTTCATCCTTTTGGATATGGCGACGCCCGGGATCACCATCCGGCCGCTGGTGCAGATCACCGGCGAAACCGACTTCAACGAGGTGTTCTTCGACGACGTGCGCATCCCGAAGGCCAATCTGGTGGGTGAACTGAACCAGGGTTGGCGCATAGCGATGACGACACTGACCTATGAGCGCGGTCCGGAGGAAGCGCTGCCGCGGCTGGTGCGGATCCGGCGCGACCTGGACAGTATTTTGCAAATCGCGGCGGCGCCGCGCGCTGACGGCAGCCGGTCGGCGGACGATCCGGCGGTGCGGCAGAAGCTGGCGCAGAGTTATATCGATCTGGAACTGATGCGGCTGACCGGGCTGCGGAGTTTTAGCCGCCTACTGAAAGGCGAAGCAATTGGGCCGGAGGCGTCGCTCAACAAACTATACTGGAGCGAGATGTATCAGCGGATGACCGAAACCGCGATCGAGGTGGCCGGCGAGGCCGGGCCGCTGATGCCTGGCGATCCCGACGCCCCGGCGGGGGGAGCGTTCGCTCTGAAGTATTTGCAGTCTCGGGCAATGACGATCTATTCCGGCAGTTCCGAGATCCAGCGCAACATCATCGCCGAGCGGGTGCTCGGTTTGCCGCGGTAGGAGGATCAAATGAATTTTGATTTCTCTGAGGACCAGTATCTGCTGCGCGACAGCGTGCGCGGTTTCCTGTCCGACCATTGGGGGTTTGCGCGGCTGCGCGCGGCCGGTGGGCAATTCGATCCGAAGCTGTGGGAGGGACTGTGCGGGCTCGGTCTGCAGACTTTGCTGGTGCCCGAGGCATTCGGCGGGGCCGGGCTGAGCCTGGAGGATGCCGTGCTGTCGTTCGAGGAATTCGGCCGCGCGCTGGTGCCTGGCCCGATGACCGATACGATCCTGGTCAGTGAGGTGATCGCGCGCTTCGGCAGCGATGCGGTGCGGGCGGACCTGCTGTCGGCGATTGCGGCGGGGCGGGCGCGGCTGGCATTCGCGCATGCTGAGGCAGGGGCCGGGCGGGATCCGGAGCAGGTCACGGTCGTTGCATCACAGCACGGGGCGGGCTGGCGGCTGCGCGGGCGGAAAATTCTGGTACCGGCGGCGGATGTGGCGACCACGTTGGCGGTATCTGCCCGGATGCCGGATGGGTGTTGCGGACTGTTCCTGTGCTCCGCGGCGGACGCGCGTGTGGAGCGGAATAACTCGATCGATCCTGACGGCATGGGGTGCCGGGTCGATCTGGCTGATGTGGCGGCGATTGCGTTGGGGGAAGCAGCGCTGGCGCGGTTGGTTGCTACGAGCACGGTGGCGGCGTCAGCGCAGATGATCGGAATTGCCGATGCCGCGCTGGAGATGGCGGTGAGCTATGCCAAGCAGCGGACCCAGTTCGACCGTCCGATCGGCTCGTTCCAGGCGATCAAGCACAAATGCGCGGACATGCTGATGGCGACCGAGACGGCGCGTTCGGCCGCGTACTACGCCTCGTGGGCGGCCGCGGGCGATCCGGGATTTGGGCTCGCCGTAGCAATTGCGAAGGCGGCGAGCGGCGATGCGTGCCGGCTGGTGTGCAACGCGTGCCTGCAGATCCATGGCGGTGTCGGCTTTACCTGGGCGTTCGACGTGCATCTGCTGATGAAGCGGGGCAAGGTGCTGGAGTACAGTTTTGGCGACGCCACCTGGCATCGGGAAAAAGTCGCGGGCCTTATTTTGCCCGAGGTCTTGGTTTCTTGTTGATTACGACTGAAGGGAGAGAAATCGCGGGCCTTGGTGCG
>JAQGHW010000747.1 GCA_028291505.1 Rhodopila sp.
GACCGCACCTGGGCGTCGATACGTTTCGACGTCCTGATGTTCAATCCCGATCGCATCCATGATCTTGTACGAGGCCCAGCGTTTCTGGTTTGGGTTTGCGACCAGGACTGCCGCGATGCGATCATGCCACGGGTCCTTGACCGGTCGCAGGTTTTCAATTTCGGCTTCAAGCTCCCTGATCCGCAGTTGATACGCATGACCCGTATCAACCACATCAGCTTTGATCCGGGCGTTTTCTGCCTCAAGCGCCTTGATCCGCAGATACATATGACCCGTATCATCCCGGAGCTTGGCATTCTCGACGCCAAGCTCTCTGACCCGTCGTTGCAGACGATCCGTATCATCTGTAGCGGCTTTCAAATCAGCCTGAAGCTCGGTAACGTATTTGACCGTCGATCGCTGCTGTGCCGCGAGGGCTGCATTAAGCTCCTTGATCGTCCGATGCAGACGATCCGGATCAACCGCATCAGCTTTGAGCCGGGTGTTTTCCGCCTCAAGCTCGGCAATCTGTTGCAGATGATACGGATCAACCGCATCAGCTTTGAGCTTGGCATTTTCGGCTTCAAGGTCCGCGATCCGTTTGTTCCGCCGTTCCGGCCTTGCGGCTTTGAGTTTGTCGTTTTCCTCGCGAAGCTGCTGGATCATTCGATCGAGCAGCGCCCGCCTCTTACGCCAATTGTCCCGCTCGACCGCAAACAGCGCGTAGGCGTCGGCAAGCTCTTTGAATTGATGGAGCCGATCCGTTTTGCCGATCTCGAAGAATTGCAACCCGTGCAGCACATCGACGCCGTTCGCGCGGCCGAATTCGATCATCGCGTTGCGCGCGGCATCCCTCGTTCCTTCGTTCGGATCGAACAGGCGGACAAAGATTTTGTGCAGACGCTCCAACCGGGCCGGGTCCATGCCGCTTCCAAGCACACGCCGGACGGCGCTGCAAGCATCAAACGCCGAGGCGCAAGAACACCGTTAGTAACGGGATGGGCTGTTACTTTTTATCACGTGTCTGTGAGCGGGAGGTTAGCCCCTAAACATGGTCCCGTGCTCGGATTATGTGCCGCGTGCAACAAACCGCAGGCCACCGAAGCATGACAGAAGACGAACTAAGGGACCGACTAAAGAACGCGTACACCAGTGCACTCGCAGAAAATCGTGCCGAGTTCGACGCACAAGAAGCGGACCGTCGCGCCGAATTCATGGAATCGATCGAAGATGAACTCTACACCCGGTTCGAGGAGTATGAAGAAGAGATGTGGGTAGGGTGGCGCCGGATTTCCGACGCAACGGAATGGCCCATGATCGAAAAAGACCTGATGATTGAGTTGACCTAGTCCGAAGCGTAGAAACTGATGCGGCGCAAGCGGATTGCGCCGCCTTCGTTGCATCAGGCAGCCGATCGCCATAAGGGGAAGGGCCGCTTTGTCTTGAGTCAGACGATCGTATTTCGGTAATCTGCGCCGGCATTTCAGCCAAGGCTATTCCCCATGACCAGTCTTCTGACAACCGCCGAGGTGGCGGCCCGACGGGCGTGCTCGACCGGCAAGGTCCGCGCCGTCATTAAAAAAAGAGAACTTTGTTCTTTGCGTATTGGCGCGATGATCCGCATCCGATTGGAAGATTTAGAGGAGTATGAACACACATGTCTGACGCCCCCCGCGCGCCCCGGCTCACCCGCATCGCCGGCAAACCCAACTGGCACATCGTCGATGCCGACGGCCGCCGCACTAGCACGGGTACGCCGGAGCGCAAGGCGGCCGAAGCCGCCCTGAGGGAGTTCGTCTCCGAACAGGCCCGCAGTGCCACCCAAGCCGCCGGCCAGTCTGTCGCAAGCTTGTTGACCGTCTATCTGGCCCTTCGCCGCCGGGAGATCAGCCCTGCCGGAGCCGACCGGCTCGAATACGCTCACAAGGCCCTCAACACGTTCTTCGGCGACTGGTCGATCGATCGGATCAACGGCACGGCTTGTCTCGATTATCGCGACAAGCGGTTGGAGACGGTCGGACTGCGCACCATTCGCACCGAACTGGAAGCCCTGCGCGCGGCCCTGCGCTGGGGGATGACCGAGGCCGGCGGTCGGGTGGTGAGCCAGATGCCCGATCTGAAACTACCGCCCAAGGGCAACGCCCGGCCGCGTTTCCTGACCCATGCCGAAGCCGATCGGCTGCGCGCCGCGTGCGTCGCCAAACATCTGCGGTTGTTCGTCGAGATCGGCTTGCATACCGGTGCGCGGTCCGGGGCGATCCTGTCGCTGATCTGGCCACAGGTGGACCTCGACGAGCGGGTGATCGATTTTCGCACGCCTGACGAGGTGGTGACCAAAAAGCGGAAGGTGGCACAGCCGATCAACTCTGACCTGTTGGCGGTCCTGACGGTGGCGCAGGCCAGTGCCACGTCTGATTACGTCATCGAGCGGGCGGGTGGCGAGGTCGGCTCGATCAAGCATGGGTTCGCCAGTGGTGCGCGCGGGCCGGCTTGAGTGACGACGTGACCCCGCACACCATGCGGCATTCGGTGATCACGTGGCTGTTACAACGCGGCGTGCCGATTTGGGAGGTGGCGAGCTTTGCCGGGATGACGGTGCCGCTGATTGAGTCAACCTACGGCCACGCCACGGCGGGATCGAAGCGGCCGGCGGCGATGGCGTTGGAACGGCCGGCGGCGTAAATAGCCGATCCTGCGAGAACGGAGCCTATCCACCGAAACGGGGTCAGCAATGGCCCCGTTTCGCCGTACCCGCAACGAGACATACAAACCCGACAAGTTCCTGAAATCAGCCATGAACAGGGAACTTTGGATCGTTGCCCGATCGGTTGGAAGTCCATATGGACTTTCGGCCACTGTGTTTTTTCGGGAAACCCCTCTGAAAATATCGTGTTTTTTCAGAGGGTTAATTGGTCGGAGTGAGAGGATTCGAACCTCCGGCCCCTGCGTCCCGAACACAGTGCTCTACCAGGCTGAGCTACACTCCGGCTGAGCGGCGGCTATAGCCTCCGACCGCGTCCGAGGCAAGGGCGCTTAATCCAACCGATGGAAAGATTACGTCGCGGCTGTCGAGGCCAGGGCGGGCTGGTACTGGGCACATCGCCGGCGCACTGGGTGACGACCGGGCAGACGGCGCGTCAGGTGCCGGATTGTGCGGCGGGGTCGGCTTCGCTCACTTTTGCCTTGCGGTTGTGCCAGGCGTCCATGAGTTGCAGTACGGTGGCGGCCGTCTCCTCGATCGAGCGGCGGGTTACGTCGATCGTTGGCCATCCGTGGCTGTTGCAGAAGCGCCTCGCCCACAGCAATTCCGCCCGCACCGCGTCCTCATCGACATATTCGGAGGTGTCGGCTCGGATTGGGCCGGTCTGGCCGCCGCCGCCGATCAGCCGCAAGCGGTGGCGGCGGATGTCGATCAGCGCCTCGGGGGCCAGGGTCAGGCCGATCACCGGACACTTGATCTCCTCCAACCCCGGCGGGATCGGCAGGTTCGGCACCAATGGCACGTTGGCCGCCTTGATGCCGCGGTTGGCGAGGTAGAAGCAGGTCGGGGTCTTGGAGCTGCGGGACACGCCGACCAGCACCACATCGGCGCCCGCCAGGCCCGGTTGCGCCTGGCCGTCGTCATGCGCCAGCACATAATGCATGGCGTCGATGCGCGAAAAGTAATCGGCGTTCAGCACATATTGGCGGCCTGGCCGAGCCTCCGCCTTCTGGCCGATGACGTCCTGGAGGGCGTTGATGACGGGGTCGAGGACGTTCACGACCTTGACGTTGAGGCGCTGGCAAGTGGTGTCCAGTTCCAGCCGCAGGGCTCGGTCGATCAAGGTGGACAGGACGGGACCGGGTTCGGCCTCGATGCCTTCCAGCACGCGGTGAAGCTGGAAGCGGGTGCGGACCAGGCTCCACCGATGGTGCAGGATCTGCGCCGGTTCGAACTGGACCGTGGTCGCCCGGGCGATGCTGTTCAGCGTCTCGCCGGTGGCATCCGACACCAGGTGCAAATTGATACGGTGTATCTCTGGGGGCGTGTCCATGGCCTGGACCATACAAGGCCGGCGGGTCAGCCGCGAGCGGTATCCAGGATTTTCAGCAGGGTCGCCTGGGTAAACGGTTTCGGCAGGAATTGCCGGGACGGGTCCATCGCCTCGGCCTGGCGTGGGTCACCGCTGATCAGCACGACCGGGATCGACTTCAGGTCGGCCTCGGCCAAAACGTCGGCGAGGTTGCCGTCCGGCAGCAGGCAATCCAGCAGTATCACCTCGATCGGGGCCGGCTCCGGCGTGTGCAGATAGGCCAGGGCGGCCTTGATCGAATCGGAGAGGAGGACTTCGTAGTCGTCTTCCAGCATCAACACGATCGTCTCACGCACCATGCGATCATCCTCGACGAGGAGGAGGCGGCTGCGGGAAAGTGAGGACAAAGGCATGGAAGCACGACCCTTTTGACGTGTGATAATCCGTTACGTTGTGTTTGTCTGTTACCGATGCGACAGTTGGCGTCTGCTACCTGCGCGAGAGCAGGCGATAGCATTCGCAGGCGCGTCGCTCCAGCCCGGTGGGATTCAACAGGCGAATCCGGCCGCGATAGCGTTGCACAAGGCCATCCTGCTCCAGTGCGGCAAGCAAGGCGTTGATGCGCGGGCGGCCACTGCCAAGCATGGTAGCCAGGCTTTCCTGGGTCAGTGGAAGGTCGTCGTCACCCGTCCTGTCCCGGATCATCAGCAGCCACCGGCAACAGCGGGCCTCCAGGGAATGGAGACGGTTGCAGGCGACGGTTTGCAGGGATTGCGCGGACAGATCATACAGGAGCCGGGCCAGGGCGGCCTGGATCGCGGGCCGTGCTTCCAGCGCCGAGCGCAACTGGGCGGCGGAGACCACCGACATCTCGCCGCCGATCTGTACCCAGGCGTCGGCCATCGCGGGTGTGTTCGGGAACATGGTTTCAAGTCCGACGCAGCCTTCGGGGCCGACGACGCCGGTCTGTACCGTACGGCCCTCATCGTCGGTCACGGACAGCGCGATCAGGCCGGTGTGTGGAAACCACACTTCCGTCGCTGGATCGCTGCGGCTGCCGATAAGATAGTGTGGTGATGGACGCTCGATCCTGGCAGTGGAGACCAGCAACGCTCTGTCATCCGCCTGGAGGCCCGCCAGCAGTTGATTGACCCTGGCGGTATGTATCGCACGCAGCGGCAGCATCTCAAACCCGTTCCAACTCGAACGGTCGTAGTTCCTTACATATCAACTGTCTGTTACCGATGTGACAGTAGGATTTCGGCTCGGAGCGATATCAAGCAATTCGGAGGCGTCACGAACGCGGCGGTAGCATTCACATGAATGCTGCTCCAGTCCGGCGCGCGTCAGGAGATGGATCCGGCCACGATAGCGGCGCAGGATTCCGTTTTTTTCCAGCGCCGCCAGGATCACGTTGACCCTTGGGCGACCGCCACCGAGCAGGGTGGCGAGGTCTTCCTGGGTCAGCCGAAGGTCGTCGCTCTTTGCCTTGTCCTGCATCGTGAGCAGCCAGCGGCAGCAGCGGGACAGCATGCTGTGCAAGCGATTGCAGGCAATTGTTTGCAACGATTCGGCCGACAGCCCGTAAAGGAACTTCGTCAGCGCGACCTGGATTGGCGGTCGAACGTCCATTGCGGCGCGAAGATGATTCGCCGAAATGACTGACATCGCGCCCTCGATCTGAACGACCGCGTCCGGCGACGGTATGCCCGGGCCGAACAGGGCCTGCAGGCCGACACATCCCTCGCAGCCCACCATGCCGGTCTGGACGGCTCGGCCGGAGGCGTCCGTGGTGGTTAGCGCGATGGCGCCCTGCAGGGGAAACCATATGTCCGTTCCTGATTCGGAAGATCTGTTGAGGATGCGGCCCTGAGCTGGGCGCTCGATGCGGCTGACCGAAGCGAGATGCGCACTATCTTCGGGCGGCAGGCTGGCGAGGATACGATTGGTGGGGAGATTTCGTGATGCGTCCGACATCGCGAACGAACGCACCTTGACGGAGCCGGTTTGCTTGAAAAGTGCGGCAATAATGGGGCAGCGGTGCTAAGCGTTCTGAAATGTGCGCTAAAGTGTGGATTTGGAAGGCTTTCCCCCCGCCGTTAGTGCGGCGGAGGTGCCGATCAGAAAAACGTCAGTTCCTGGCGTCGGCGTACGGATAGATCGCGTTGCCGTTCTTTAGCGACGGGGGGAACAACACGACCTCAACCTTCGGGTCCTTGAACTGCTCGACGTCGTTGCCTTTTACGTTCTGGAACTGGACCTCCAGGACGCGGGCTTCGGTCCACTCGCCGTTGGGGCCGAAGGTGATGTCCCCGGCGACGGTGTGAAAAGTGTGGGATCGGATGTAGTCCGCCAGTTTCTGCTGATCCAGGCTGCCGACGCCCTCCACCGCGGCTTGCAGCACCTGCATGTCGGAGTAGGCGAATGGCGGCAGGTAGAAGCCCAGCAGGTCGACGCCGGCGGCGGGCGATTTGGCCTGGTAGCGCTTGAGCAGGTCCATGGCTTCCGGCGTGGCCAAGCTGCCGACGGGTTGCCAGAAGTCGAAATCGACGATGCCGTTCAGCAACGGACCGAGCTGGGTCTTGATGGCGGTGGCTTGCAACCCGACCATGCCGCCGCCGAACAGTTTGGCCTTCAGGCCGACCTCACTGGCGGCGCGGATCATGCCGACGGTGTCGGGTGGATAGGACGCAACGAACACGAGGTCTGGATTGGTGGCCTGGATGCCGCGCACGATCGGGGTGTAGTCGTTGGTGGTGGGTGGGTAGGTCCGGTCGTAGACGATTTTCAGGCCGGCTTCCTTGGCCAGTTCGTGGGCGCCATCGGTGGCGTTGCGCGGGAATTCCGCATCGGCGCCGACGATCGCCAGCGTTGTCGGCTTCGGGGTCTGCGCCATCGCAACCTCAAAGAAGCCCTTGGAGAAGCTTTGTTTCGGATGCGGACCGCCGGTCGGGCCGATGGAAAAGTAGTTCGGGTAATTGAATTCGCTGTTCGCCGCCAGACCGAGCAGGCCGAGGAACATCCGCTTGTGCTGCATGATGACCGGCATGGCGGGGGCGACCATGTTGGTGGCGTAGCCGCTGACGACGAGATCGACGTGGTCGACGTCCAGCAGTTTGGTATAGATGCCGGGGACGGTAGAGGGGTTCGACTGGTCGTCGTAGTACACCAGTTTTACCGGGCGCCCGAGCAGGCCGCCTTTGGCATTGATTTCTTCTTCCCATATCTGCATTGCCAGCAGGGCCGCCTTGCCATTCGGCGCCAGGCCGCCGGTCAGCGCCATGCCGAAGCCGATGGTGATGGGATCGGCGGCGTGGGCAGCGGGTGCTCCGATGAAAATTGGGCCGGCGAACGCGAGACTAGCGGCGAGCACTGCTTCGCCCAGGCGTTTCAGCATGGTGTGGATTTCCTCCGGGTTTGTTTCTGGTTTTTATCCTATGGCACATGGGACCGCTGGCAAAGCCCCGGCTTTTCGCTCTATGCTGCGGTAAGCAACTCGATGGGAGGCCTACGATGCGCGACCTGGACGAATTCACCGTTACCGACGAAGCGCTGTCGCAGATGGCGGGTACCGCGAATCCGCGGCTGAAGGAAATCGGCGAGGCGGCGGTGCGCCACCTGCACGCCTTCGCGCGCGAGGTGAACCTGACGCCGGAGGAATGGCTGCAGGGCATCCAGTTCATGACGGCTGTCGGGCAGGCGTGCACATCGCTGCGGCAGGAGGTCATCCTGTTGTCCGACGTGCTGGGCCTTAGCGCCGTGGTCAATGCGCTGCACGACAAGAAGGCTCGGGAACTGGGTTCGCAAAGCAGCCTGCTTGGTCCGTTCTTCCGCGAAGGTGCGCCGGTGCTGCCGAATGGCGCACAGATCGTGGAGAAGCCGACCGAGGAAGAAATCGTGGTCTATGGCAAGGTCGCGGACAACGACGGCACGCCGGTGGGCGGGGCGCTGATCCAGATCTGGCAGACCAGCGAGCGCGGGCTGTACGACCTGCAGGAGCGCATGGGTGAGTCGATGGACATGCGCGGCAATTTCCTTACTGAAGCGGATGGTTCGTACCACTTCCGCACCGTGCGGCCGCTGGGTTACTCGATCCCGATGGACGGGCCGGTTGGGGAAATGGTGAAGCTGCAGAACCGCCACGGCATGCGGCCGTCGCATATCCATTGCCTGATCGGTGCGGATGGATACCGCGAACTGGTGACCGCGCTGTATTTCGGCGACGATCCGAATATCGATTCGGATACGGTGTTCGGCGTGTCGCAATCGCTGGTGGTGAATGCGCACGCAGACCCGGCGTCGCCGATCCCCGGCATGCGGGCGGTGCATTACGATTTCAGGTTGGCGAAGGCGGCGCCGGGCGAGAGCGGACGGGTCGGCGCGGATCCGACCAAGCTGATGAAGGCGGCGGAGTAATGGGGCGGCGGCTTGTCGATATATCCTCACCGCTGAAGGCGGGGATACGCAGCGATCCGCCGCATATGCTGCCGAAGATCGAATACATGGACCACCACCAGACCGCCCCGGCGATGGCGGAGTATATGGGGGTCCGTGTCGATCAGTTTCCCGGCGGCGAATATGCGGCGGTCGAGGTGGCGACGATCAGCACGCATAACGGGACGCATATGGATGCGCCGTACCATTTCTTCTCCAGCATGAACCATGCGCTGAAGCCGGGCGGGGAGCCGTCATGGCGGATCGATGACGTGCCGCTGGATTGGTGCTTCCAGCCGGGCGTCAAGCTGGATTTTCGGCACTTGCCGGATGGGTATGTGGCGACGGCGGGGGATGTCGAGGCGGAGTTGAAGCGCATCGGGCATGAGTTGCGTCCGCTGGAGATCGTTGTCGTCAATACCGCGGCCGGCGCGCGGTATGGCGAGGACGATTTTGTCGATACCGGATGCGGAATGGGCCGGGCGGCGACGATGTGGCTGACCGAACGGGGTGTGCGCGTGGTCGGCACGGATGCGTGGAGCTGGGATGCGCCGTTCTCCTTCACGCGGGAGAAGGTTGCGGCGACGGGCGACGTCAGCCTGATCTGGGAAGGTCATCGCGCCGGGCGGGAGATCGGCTATTTCCAGATGGAGAAGCTGGGGAACCTGGCCGGGCTACCGGCTGATGGGTTCGATATCGTTTGCTTTCCGGTGAAGGTGCATCGGGCGTCGGCGGGCTGGACTCGGGCGGTGGCCATTTTCAACGATTGAGGCGGGGTCGGTTTCGGCCTGGTCACTCGGGATAGGCAGAAAAAGCAAGATTAACACAGATTTAGATGATGAAGGGCACAGATTACACGGACGGGAAACCTGCCGCGCGAAGCGCCCGAGCCTTGGTTTCAGCGGGTGCTGGCTATCTCAGGTGCCACACGGCGGCGCCACCACTACTACTATCCCCCTAATCTGTGCCTTCCTCCACTAAATCTGTGTCAAAAACTTGCTTTCTTCTGGCCATTGCGGACAACGGGTTCGGCCGTCTGTGCGATACCAGTCCGATACGCCCTAGAACCAGGTTGCCTTGTCCACGACGTTGCGCAGATCCCTGCCCTCGGCGAATGCCCGGCAATTGTCCTGGATGATCTGGAACCGGCGCTCGTTCAGATGCGGCCCGTAGCCAGCCATGTGCGGCGTCATTAGCACGTTCGGCATGCCCCATAGCGGATGTTCGGCCGGCAGCGGCTCCTGCTCATACACATCCAAAGCGGCGCCGGCGATTTCTCCCGCTTGCAGCGCGGCGACCAGGTCGTCCAGCTTCGTCGTCATGCCGCGGCCGATGTTGATGAAGAAAGCGGTGGGCTTCATCAGCCGGAATTTCGCGCGATTGAAGAAGCCCTCGGTAGCCGGGGTGTGCGGCACTGTCAGAATAACGAAGTCGGCCTGTGGCAGCAGGGAATCCAAGGCCTCGGGTTGTTGCAGTTCCGCGACATGCTCCGGCTTGTCGGACCGGCGCGCATCCACCGCCAGCACGCGAACACCGAACGCGGCCAGCAAGCGGGCGGTTTCGGCGCCGATGCCGCCGAGGCCGACGATCAGGGCGGTGGAGCCTGGAAGCGGCACGACGCCCCGATCCTCGGGCGGCTTCTTCCATTCGCGCCGCAGTTGCTGGGGGATGTAGACGTGCAGGCCGCGGGCGAAGGCAAGCACGAACGCCAGGATGTGGGCGCTGATGTGGTCGTTGTAAATCTCGCGAAAATTGGTGACGGTCAGCGGATGGGCGACCAGTTCGGGGTAATAGTAGCCGGCGGGCGGGGCGGCCTGCGGCGCCTGCAGCCAGCGCAGGCGTTGGGCCTTGGCCAGCAGATCCGGCGGCAGCGTGCCGAAGGCTGCATCGGCGGTGACGATCGCGGCGGCGGCGGCATCCGCGTCCTCGGCGAATATGAGCTTCATGCCCGGAATTGTGTCGGCGAGCCGCGTGGCCCACTGACGGGTCAGCGTGGTCTGCGGCGGAAGCATCAGGAAGGTAAAGGCGTTGGTCTCGTTCATCGACGGCCCTCGGGGAGATGGTTCGCCAGCATAGCACGATCCGGCGGGATGGGCACGCAGGGCGGCAACGTCGATGCGGCGGCCGATCAAAATCGTTCACCGCAGGTATCAAATGCAACCGTCCGGACGTCGGCGGCCCGGGATTTTCGTCATAGCCATCCGGGGCATGCCCGCTCATAATGTAACCATTCCGTGCCGTTCCATCGCCTGTTATCAGTTGCCTTGACGGTCTCGAGGAATGCGTCGCGAAATGTTTTCAATCCACCTTCCGACGGTTTTCGCCTTCACCACGCTGCTGTCCACGTCGCTGGGCGGGCTGCTGATCTGGCTGTGGCGGCGCGACCGCAGCCAACCGGCCCTGGCCAGTTGGGGAAGCGCGCGGCTGCTGGTGTCGGGGGCATTGCCGCTGCTGGCGGCGCGTGGGGTGATCCCCGACTGGGTTTCGATCAACCTGGCCAATGCCCTGATCTGCCTGGGGTACGGCGTGACCTGGGGTGGCGCCCGACAATTCGAAGGCCTGCGCGCCAAACCGGCCGCCGTCGTGGCCGGCGCGGGGGTGTGGTTGCTCGCCTGCCAGATTCCCGCTTTCGCCGCCAGCCTGCAGGCACGGATCACACTGATCGGATTGATTCTGGCCGTGTACAACGCCGCCGCCGCACTGGAATTCCACCGCGGCCAAATTCGGTCGCCATTGCCTTCCCGCCCCCTGGTCGTGCTGCTGCTGCTTGGGGTCGCTATGCTGTACGCGCTGTGCGGCCCGATCGCCGCGTTCTTCCCGTTTCGACAGAACAACGCCGGACTACCCATATCGCTGTGGTTCGGACTTGTCGTGTGTATCAGCATCGGGATGATGGCCGGCACCAGCATCCTGCTGGTAGCGCTCACCAAGGAACAGGCGGAGCTGCGATCGACCACGGCCCTGGCCGCCGCGCGCGACATCGCCGCCGAGGCCAGCGAACAGAAGACGCGTTTCCTGGTTCGGATGAGCCACGAACTGCGCACGCCGCTGAATGGTGTCCTGGGCCTCGCGCA
Organism: Rhodopila sp.; assembly: GCA_028291505.1. Classification (GTDB taxonomy): domain Bacteria; phylum Pseudomonadota; class Alphaproteobacteria; order Acetobacterales; family Acetobacteraceae; genus Rhodopila. Next base: position 11,501 of record JAQGHW010000747.1, read on the forward strand.
GGTACTGGCGAACGATCCGGACCAGGGCGAGCGTCAGCAGAAGCAGGCGGCTACGCTGGAACAGGCCGGGCGGCATCTGCTGGCGATCCTGAACGAGGTGCTGGACCTGTCGCGCATCGAGTCCGGACGGCTGGACCTGTCGCCTCGTCCCGTGGCTCTGGCGCTGTTCCTGCGTGAGACGCTTGCCCTGGTGCGCGGCGACGCCGAACCGAAAAGCATCGTGCTGGGGCTGCAGGCCGAACCCGATCTACCGAATACCGTGCTGGCCGATCCGATGCGGCTGCGGCAAATCCTGCTCAACCTGCTGAACAATGCACTGAAATTCACCCCGCGCGGCGGCGCAGTGACGGTGGCGGTCGCGCGCGGCGCCGGTGAGACGGTCAGCTTCGCGATCACCGATACCGGTTCGGGGGTGCCGCTGGGGCTGCGGCCCCGGCTGTTCCAGGACTACGCGCAGGCGGAGGGCGAAGGCGCGTCGGGCGGCAGCGGCCTGGGGCTGGCAATCAGCGCCCGGCTGGCTTGTGCCATGGGCGGCGACCTTACGCATGCGGACGGGCCCAACGGCGTGGGCAGCCGCTTCACGCTGGCTTTGCCGTTGCCCGCCTCGACGCCGGCGGCGGCGGTCGTGCCGGTGGCGCAACCGTCCGTCCCGCGGCGCGGCCTGCGTATCCTGGTGGTGGACGATGTCGCACTGAACCGCCTGACGGCACGGGCGCTGTTGCAGCATGCCGGCCATGCGGTCGACGAGGCGGTGGACGGTTTCGCCGCGCTGGCGGCCATCGCCCGTGGGCCGTTGCCGGATGTGGTGCTGATGGACCAGTCGATGCCGGGCATGGACGGGCACACCGTGGCCAGGCGTATCCGCGCCATGACCGGGCCGGCCGGGCGGCTGCCGATCCTGGCCGTCACCGCGAATGCGCTGCCCGAGGATGTCGCCGCCAGCCTAGCCGCCGGCATGAACGGCCATGTGACCAAGCCGATCGAGCTGAAGGCGCTGCTGGCCGCGATCGCCGGCGCATTGGATCGTGGGGCAGCGCGGCAGCAGGCCAGCGAACGGTATGGTGGTTCCAGATCGGGTTAGCGCATGATCGCGTTGGGCGGCCAGCGTTTCGTTGGCGTCAGCCAAGCTGACGAAACGCGAGGGGAACGTCCGAAGCGCGTGAATCATGCGATCAAACAAGGGGATAGAGCGTTTTCAACCTGCACAGTCAGGGTGAAAACGCTCTATCGCGTCCGATCTGGAGTTTATGGGGGCCTACACCGTCAACCCAAGCGCCTTGATCGCGTTTCCCCCGGACAGTGCTTTCATGGTCGTATCGTCCATCCCGTTCACCGAGACGATGTGCCCGATCGGATCGTGCTCCGCCATGTCGAACGGGTAGTCGGTGCCCATCAGGATCCGGTCCGGGCCGAACACGTCCAGCATGTAACGAAGCTGATGCGGGGTAAAAACGATGGTGTCCAGGTACACCTGTCGCAGATAATGCGTCGGCGGCAACGGCAGGTTGGCATGCGCATCCTCCCGCGCGCCCCACGCATGGTCGATGCGCCCGGAGTAGCCCGCCAGATAGCCGCCGCCATGCACCGCCATCAGCTTCAGATCGGGGAATGCCGCCAACGTCCCGCTGATGCAAAGCCACCGTCGTATCCAGGGGATTCCCGAGAACGTTGTTGAAGTAGAAGTGGGTGAGGCGCTGGCCCTGGGTGAAGCCGTTGGGATGCATCATCAGGAACGCACCCAATGCCTCGGCCTTGGCGAAGAACGGGCGGAAGCGAGGGTCGGAAAGTTCCTCGCCGTTCACGTTGGTCAGGATCTGCGCACCCTTGAGACCGAGCGGACCCATGATGCGGTCGAGTTCTTCGGTGGCGCGGCCGGGGTCCTGGAGCGTAACGGTGCCGAGGCCGGCCAACCGGTCCGGCTGACGCGCGATGAAGGCGGCAACACCATCGTTGGTCAGCGCGTGTGCCTCGGCGGCGAGATCCGGCGGCAAGGTGTAGTAGCACTGGCCCGGCGCCGGTGCGACAACCTGGATATCGACGCCCATGCGGTCCATGTCGCGCAGCCTTCCGTCGAGGTCCGCGTACATGATCTGCGCCCGGTCTGCATCCTGCATGGCGTTGATCTCACGCGTCGGCGCATCGGAGAAAAACGCCAGCGGGATCTGCTTCGGATCGATATGCGGGCCGGCGAGGCGGGCTGCTTCCGGCACGACGATGTGGCAATGAATGTCGATTGTGGTGGTGCTGGGGCGACGCACCCGGCCGGTCGCGGTATGGGCACGGGCGGCGGTCAGGCCGTAACGGTTTTTCGGCGGGCTCATGGTATGGTCCTTTTGGTCGGTCAAATCGTTACGATGCCGCCGAACAGGGCGGAGCGCGTGATAGCCTCAAAGCATTTCGCGTTGGCTAGCATCTCAGCATGGGTGACCGGATAGGGTGCCTCGCCTTTGATTGCGCGGGCGAAGGCTTCCAGATTGTCGCGAACGGCTGGATGCGGCGGGAAGAATCGACGTTCGGGAGCGGCGTCTTTCATTCTTGTGGTGACGTCCCAGCCTTGCGGTGATTCGGGATGTTCGCGATCACGGATTTCCATCCAGCCCAGTGAGCCGTACAGCGTCAGACGACCGTCGAAGGGGGTGGCCAGAACCGCGCCGATCAACGCGGTGGCACCGTTCTTGAACCCCAACGTAATCGTCAGCGTGTCGCCGTTTGCGAAACTGGTGGCTCGGGTGGCGAGCCGAGCCCAGACTTCATGCGGGGTGCCGAACAGGGCGATGGCGAGATCGACCATGTGGATGCCGGTGGCGGACAGCGGACCGACCGGCGCTTCGGTCGCTGACAGGCGCCAGTTGTCCGGCGGCAGTGCGAGGAATTTGTCCTGGTTGAAATTGCCCTCCATGACCAGGGCGGTGCCGAAATCCCCTGCCGCCAGGCGGGCTCGCAGTTCCTTGACGGCGGGTTCGTGCCGGCGCTCATGGCCGATCCCCAGGATCAGACCGGCTTTCTCGATGGCGGCGATGGCGCGTTCGGCGTCGGCACCGGTGATGCAGATCGGCTTCTCGCAGAACACGTGCTTGCCCGCCGCGGCGGCCGCGACGATCTGGTCGGCATGGAAACGATGCGGCGATGTCAGGATGACCGCGTCGATGCCGGGGTTGGTCAGGGCGGCTTCGAAATGTTCGGCGACCGCGATTTCGCTGGTTGCCGCGCGTGCGGTCGGATCGGGGTCGATCGCGAGCACTGGCCGGATCAGTTCGCTGGCCGCCAGTTCGCGCAGGATCGTGCGGCCCCACCAGCCCAGGCCGACCTGTGCGGCGCGGATCATGTTCGGCCTCCGTCGGGCATGTCAGCCATATCGATCCGCATTCGGAATCTCCTGTTCACTGTCCCGGCTTGCGTGTGGCAACGCCGAGGTGGGTTTCGATCAGTTCGGGACGTGATCGCACCTCGGTCACGTCGCCGGCAAACACACAGCTTCCGGCTGAAAGGATGACGATGCGATCAGCCAGTTCGTCGACGATGACGGCGCCGAATTGCAGCAACGTTACGGTGTCGGCGAGATCGAGGGCGATGTCCATGTCGTGCTCGATCAGCAGCACCGTGGTGCTGCGGGGGATGTTGGCGATGACCTGGCGGACGGTCTCACGTGCTTCGGTGGACAGGCCGGCCAGGGGTTCGTCGAGCAGCAGGAGGCGCGGGTTCTGGGCGAGTGCCAGGGCGATTTCCAGGCGGCGTTTCTCACCGTAGGACAGGACGGCGACCGGGCGGACAGGGAATTACCTAAATGGATGCGCCGCCTCTCGGGAAATGACGATTCACGTTCGCAGCCATCA
>JAQGHW010000754.1 GCA_028291505.1 Rhodopila sp.
CTGCGTGCCTCACGTCCGGTCATCGGCGGGTAGTCAGTGCGACGGATAGGCCTTTGGATAGGTAATCTTGTCCGGCGGCCCGGGCGGGTCGGGTGGCCCCTTCTTGCCGCAGGCCACCAACAGCCCCAGGGCCACCGCCAAAACCAGAACCGCCCTCATATCAGTGCCTCCAGCCATCTGGCCGCCTGCTCCGCGACATTGGCCGGCGCCGTCCCGCCATAGCTCACCCGCGACGCCACCGAGGCCTCCACCGTCAGCACCGAAAACACCTCCGCCGTGATTCCCGGCTCAACCGACTGCATCTCCGCCAGCGACAACCCCGCCAGGTCGACCCCGCGAGCCTCCGCCATCGCCACCAGCCGCCCGGTGACATGATGAGCACCGCGGAACGGCAGCCGCAGCACCCGCACCAGCCAGTCCGCCAGATCGGTCGCCGTGGCGAACCCGGACCCCGCGAACGACCGCATCCGCTCCACATCGGGGACCATGTCGCGCATCATCCCCGCCATCGCGGCCAGCGACAACGCCCAGGCCTCGGCCGCGTCGAAAACCGGCTCTTTATCCTCCTGCATGTCCTTCGCGTAGGCCAGCGGCAGCCCCTTCATCACTGTCAGCAGCGCCACCAGCGCCCCGGTCACCCGCCCGGTCTTCGCTCGCACCAGCTCCGCCGCGTCCGGATTGCGCTTCTGCGGCATGATCGACGAACCGGTGGTGAATGCGTCCGACAGCCGGATGAACCGGTACGGCGCGCTGCACCAGATGACGATCTCCTCCGCCAGCCGCGACAGATGCACCGCGCAGATCGCCGCCGCCGACAGGAACTCCAGCGCGAAATCCCGATCCGAAACAGCATCCAGCGAGTTCGCCGTCGGCCGGTCAAACCCCAGCGCCGCCGCCGTCATCGCCCGGTCGATCGGGAACGACGTCCCCGCCAGCGCCGCCGACCCCAGCGGACAGGCGTTCAGCCGCCGCCGGCAATCCGCCAGCCGCCCCCGATCGCGATCCAGCATCTCCACATACGCCAGCATGTGATGCCCGAACGTCACTGGCTGCGCCGTCTGCAGGTGGGTAAACCCCGGCATCGGGTCGCCCGCATGCTCCGCCGCCCGCCGAACCAGCGCCAGCATCAGATCCCCGGCCTGAGCCAACAGGCCGTCGATCGCATCGCGCACCCACAGCCGGAAATCCGTCGCCACCTGATCGTTGCGGCTACGCGCGGTATGCAGCCGCTTCCCAGCCTCCCCGATCCGGTCGGTCAGCCGAGCTTCAATGTTCATGTGGATATCTTCCAGGGCGACATCGAAGGCGAAGCGCCCGGCCTCGATTTCCTGCGCGATCGCCTCTAGACCCGCGTCGATGGCATGCTCATCTTCAGCCGACAGCAGCCCGATCTTCGCCAGCATCGCGGCATGCGCGCGCGACCCGCGGATGTCCTGCCGCCACAACTTGCGGTCGAACCCGATGGAGGCATTGATGTCCTGCATGATCACCGACGGCCCGCCGGCGAACCGGCCACCCCACTGCATGTTGGCCGGTTCGTTGGGAAGCGTAGTCGTGTCGGTCACGGAAAGGGTTCCACATTGATGATGATCCACCGCCGGACCGCGTTGGCGCTGCCCTGGGCGATAGCGGCCGGCACCCTAGCCGCCACCGCCTTGCCACGCAAACCACGGGCCGAGACATTATCGCCACTGTCCGAGGGCCTGGATCCGGTGTCGCCTCCCCAAACGCCGCCTGACGGGGTGTTCGTCACCCCGGACGGAACCACCCATCATCTGGGGGAGTTCAAGGGCCGCGGCATGGTGGTGAACATGTGGGCCACCTGGTGCGCCCCGTGCGTCGCCGAGATGCCCTCCCTCGAAGCGCTGTCCAAGGCATTGGCGCCGAACGACATCGCCGTGCTGCCGCTGTCGTCGGACCGTGGTGGCGCGGACGTGGTGCGGGCGTGGTACCAGGCACATGGCATCACCGCTCTGCCCGTCCTGCTGGACCCCAAGGGCGCGCTGGCCACAGCGTTCAACGCCCGCGGCATCCCCACCACCGTCGTCATCAGCACCGCTGGCCTCGTGGTTGCTCGGCTCGAAGGTGCGGCCGACTGGTCGACGCCGGAGGCACAGGCGCTGATCCGGAAGCTGGTCGCGGCGTAGACGGCAGACAGACATCGACCAAACCGGTCACGCCATTCCGCGCCGCTACATTTTAACGAGCCGCATCGAGACCGGCGTACTACGCCACCGGACATGGCCCGGCGTGTCTTGGCACGCGCCGCGACCGGCGACCCGAACACGCCATCGTATCAAATTCGGAATATTCGGCTAAAGACACATCCCCGTATGTGACTTCGCATCCCCCCATATGCGACTTCGGTATCATTGTATTCTTCCCCCTTTGATCTAAGAATGTTCTCTTTTGCTGAAAAAGTTCGGCCTTTGTTCATTATCTGTTAACTTTTGTTGCGCATATTCCACTGGTCAACACCGGCACAGAGGAACACGAACATGAGCTATCTGATCAATTACTCCGGCAAAGGCCAGGTCGGAAACTTGTCCGATCCGAACAATTGGGTCGGCGGCGTGGTTCCGGGAAGTAACAATATGGCCTTGATCACCATGGACGTCGGCGGTCCGATCAGTGGGACGTACAAGGTTGGCAACATGATGCTGCTGGGATCCGAGAAAATCACCTTCACTGGCACTCTCAATACGACCGGTGCCCTCAATCTATGTTATGGCCTTTATGTATGTGATGGGGCAGTCGCCGCTTTTGCGCCAGGAGCGGTGCTGAACGACGCCGGGGTGCTGGTCGTGGGTATCGATGCGACCGGTACCTTCCTGGCAGAAGGCAGCGGCACCAAGCACAGCGTTATCAACTCTGCGGTTGGCAAACTGGGCCTCATGGACGACGGCGTAGGAACCGTCACCATCGACAATAGTACATGGAACAATAGCGGTGAAGTCGTGATTGGCTACCTTGGAAAAGGCACGCTCAACGTCACCGATGGTGGATCGGTCCAGATCGGCGCCAACGTCTGGATGAACAATTACGCCGGCTCCAGCGCCGCAATAAACATCTCCAGCGGTGGTTCGGTCAGCGTGGGCGGAATTCTCGCCGTCGGCGGGGCCAGGAGCTCCTCCATCGCATCCGTCAGCGTCGGGAGTGGCAGCAGCCTCACGGTCCGCGGCGGGGTTGTGGTGGACACCGGGATCATTACCATCGACAATGGTACCTGGAACGACACTCAGGGCGCCGTCATCGGCTCTTTGGGGAAAGGCACCGTCAATGTCATCAACGGCGGCTCGGTCTCCGTTGGCGGCAGTGTCGAACTGGGGCTCGGTGCGGGCTCCAACGGGAAACTGAACATCGCCAGCGGCGGCTCGGTCCATCTGGGCGGGATCCTCTGGGTCGGTGCAAATGGCAATACCGCCGCCAGCACCGGCTCCGTCACCGTCGGCGCCGGCAGCAGCCTCACGACGAACAATCTGCTCTTTGTCAACAAAGGCAGCGAACTTGACATTGCCGGAGGCACCGTCACCGGTGGCGTCACAACCAACACTATAAACGTTGTGAACGGCGGCCTTATTTCTGGGTTCGGCTCCTTGGCCGCACCGGGCAGCACGCCGATCCAGGACAACGGAGTCATCCGCGCAACCGGCGGAACACTGGCCATCACTGGAAATATCGGAGGGCCCGGTTCGCTCCAGATCGGTGCGAACAGCACCGCGACACTCACCGCCGCCAAGATCGGACTTGGCAGCATCGCCTTCATCGGGCCGAACGCGACATTGGCCTTGGCTCATGGGGCGACCGTCAGCTCCGCCGTAACCGGATTCACCCTCGGCGACATGATCAGTATGGCGAACATCACCGCCGTCTCGTTCACCGCGTCGACCGGCGTGCTGAAACTCATGGACAACGCGGTGGTGGCTGGAAGCCTCCATATGGTCGGCAACTTCTCCGGCGAGACGTTTGCCGTCCATGCTTCAGGAGGCACCAACATCGTCGCACTGCACACCTAACCCATCATAACGCCCGTGTCAGGACCGGGCTTGGCCCGGTCAACCACGACTTCTCCCGTTTAGAGCAACACCGTCGGAGCCGCCGTACGAACCTGCCGAAGTCACAACCCCGCGCGGCACCGAACCTCGACCCTCTCCCGTCCGTCATCATCTATGGACGAAACGGGAGGACCCACCGCATGCCCCAACACGACGTCGCCGCGCTTTCCGACCTGCCCGACCGAGGCATGCGGCCGGTTGAAGTCGAAGGCGCTAAAATCCTCCTCATCCGCGACGGCCAGACCGTCCACGCCATCGGCGCGACCTGCCCCCACGCCGGCGGTCCCCTCGAACAGGGCGTTCGCAGCGGCCACCGCATCGTCTGTCCCTGGCACAAGGCGACCTTCTGCATCCGAACCGGCGCGCTGTTGGAGCCGCCGGCCGTCGACAGCCTTCCGCACTACGATGTCCGCGTCGAAGGCCAGCGCGTCCTTGTCACCGTCCCGCCAGCCGAACCCGTCCAGGCGTCCTCACCACCCGATCCACGCACCTTCGTCATCATCGGAGCAGGCGCCGCGGGAGCACTCGCCGCCCAAACCCTCCGCGAGACCGGTTTCAACGGCCGCATCGTCATGCTCGACCGCTACAACAGGGTCCCCTACGATCGCACGGTCCTCAGCAAATACGTCCTGTCCGGCGAACCAAACGCCGAGAAATCCCCGCTGCAATCCCAGGCCTACTACCGGCAGCACCGCATCGAGCGTCGCACCGCGCACGTAACCCACCTCGATGCCACCCGGAAGAAAATCCACTGCGCCGACGGTTCATCCATGACCTACGACGCCGCTCTGCTGGCGACCGGTGCCGTCCCCGTTCGTCCAAACATCCCGGGCGCCACGCTCAATAACGTCTTCGTCCTGCGCAGCCGGGAAGACGCCGACGCCATTCTCGCCCAGGCCGAACGAAGTGAGCGCGCGGTCGTCCTCGGAGCCAGCTTCATCGGCATGGAAGTCGCCGCCAGCCTGCGCGAACGCGGCCTGGAGGTAACCGTCGTCGGCAAGGAGACGGCACCCTTCGAGAAACAACTCGGCGCCCAGGTCGGCAACGCCTTTGTCAGTCTGCACCAGCGAAAAGGCGTCACCTTCCGCCTCGGTCAGGAAATCCAGGCGCTGGAGGGCGACGGCAACGTTCGCAGCGTAGCCCTGTCCAACGGTGAACGCCTGCCAGCCGACCTCGTGGTGATCGGCTTCGGCGTCCGTCCCGTCACCGATTACCTGCACGGCGTCCCTTTGAACGAGGACGGCAGCGTGACCGTCGACGCCACCCTCAAAGTCTCCGACGGCCTTTTTGCGGCCGGCGACATCGCCCGCTTTCCGCACCACGGCCAGCCCATCCGCGTCGAGCACTGGCGCGTCGCCGAACAACACGGCCGGATCGCCGCACTGAATATGGCCGGGCACAGCGTTCGCTACGACGCGGTTCCGGTCTTCTGGACCATCCAATACCTGAAACGCCTGGACTACATCGGGCACGCCACCGACTGGGACGACATCATCATCCACGGCGACCTGCTGAAACCGGAATTCCTCGCCTACTATCTCAGGCACGGCCGCGTCATCGCTGCCGCCGGCCTGGATCGAGACCAGGATACCGCCGCCCTGATCGAACTCTTCAACCAACGCCCCGACTGGACCCCCGAAAAGCTCGGCGCCAATCCATCAAGCCTGCTCAGCGGTTGACCACGCGGGGTGCCGCGCTCGCCGGAGCTGAAGCTGAAAACACGCGGGCGCCGCCTTCACTGCGCCGGCATCGGAACCCGGTTCGCTCCGTTATCCAGCGGCGCATGCACCAGCACGTCGCCCAGCTTTTCCAGCAGATAATCGGCATCCGCGGCGTCGACCGTCTCCACCAGCGTCAACACCCGGCTGATTACCCGTTCACGGAACCGTTCCAGATCGCGCGGCTCGCCATCGAATTGTAACTCATCCACGACGTCGACAGCGGCTTGAATGGCAAGAAACAACGCCTCCGGCATCGCCGCCTTCCGATACAGCGCCTTCAGCCCCCTCCGGCTCGGCTCATGGATCAGGATCTGGGCATTATCCAGCGGCACATCGCTCTTCGCCGCCATCGCCGCTTCAAAGAACGCAATATCGCCGGTGCACAGCGCACGAAGGACCAGCGACGGCGTCAGCCGCCCGTTACGGTGCATCTGCGCGACCATATGCCGCAGCTCTTCATCCGAGGCGCCCAGACTCAGCCGAATGATCGCATGCTCGCGCGAAGTCATGACGATGTTGGCGGCCGTCGCCGGTGCCAGGGCGTGCGCTTTCACCAGATGTGCCTGCAGCGCCTTCGACACCATCGTCACCATCCGTTCGGCGACGGTGATCGGCAGCGTCTCCCGCAGCACCATCGCTTCCTTGACGTTGTCGCTGTTGGCGAACCGGGTCGCCGCACGGTGGAAGGTGGCCTCCGCGATCTTCGCCGAGTTGTTCGCCATCAGCACCACGACCGCGGGTTCCTCGCCATGCGTCACCAGCGCATCCGACACGGTTTCCGCCAGGTTGGGACGGCTCGCAATCGCTTCTTGCTTGATGGACGAGCCAAGCCGGACAATCTCGATCAGATCCTGGTCCGTCAGCACCAGGGAGTCCGCCAGCATCGGCAGGCTGACAAATTCAATATCTTCGGCCAGCTTGCGGGCGACGTCCCGCGGCAAATTCGGCGAGTGGCGCAACGCCCGCGACAGCGATGCCCGGACCTTTTCCTCCACATCCCGCGCCAGGACGCGCACGATATCCTGCGCCAGTTTGACCTCGGCGGGCGTGAGACCATTCGCCGAAAGGTCAGCGGCGACTTTTTCCGCCAGTTCAGCGCGCAGATCGGGTGATGGTTCGGACATCAGCCGAGCGACATCGTGGGCCGTAAGAGAGGAAGCCATGGGGACCTCGCAGCTAGGACACTTGATCGCACGAACTTGGCATGGAGAGATAAACAACCGGTTAACATTCCAGGTGTTTGCGGCAGTCAGTTTCACTTGGGTATGCGGCCCCCCAATGGCCGCCACACGCTGATCTGACCAAGCCGAACCGGCAGTCGCACCTACGACATCCGCAATAACCGCAGTACCTCGCCCTCCGTCAGGATCTGCGGCAGCACTTCGGGCCGTCCGCCGCCGCCGGGAAAGAATACATATAGCGGTACCCCGTCCCGCCCGTTCTGCTGGAGAAAAGCCGTGATCGCCGGGTCCTGTCGCGTCCAATCCCCCTTCAGATAGGTCACGTCATCCGCCGCGAATGCCTTCCGGACCTGCTCCGTCCCGATCGCCACACGCTCGTTCACCAGGCATGTCACGCACCACGCCGCCGTCATGTTCACGAAAACCGGCCGTCCCTGGGCCCGCAGCGCCGCCAGCCGCTCCGGGGTGAATGCCTCTGCGTTCGCGCTGGCTTCAGCCGAGGCCCCAACCGGCACCGCCGAGATCCCGCTCAACACCGCCAGCGCCGCCAGCACCGACATCACGGCCGCCGCTTGCCCGAACCGTCTGGGCTGCACACC
>JAQGHW010000758.1 GCA_028291505.1 Rhodopila sp.
TCCGGCCCGCGGGCAAATGAAATCCGTGCGCGCCGGTGCGCTCCTGTTCCGCCGCGAGGCGCGTCGCTACGTTGTCCCGGCCTTGGGATGGTGTCAGGTGCCATGTGAAGGCCAGGACGTCCCGCCAATGGCAGTCCTGATGGAATAAGGCGCCGATCCGCGCCGCATCGCGGGAAGCAAGCGTCGTCTCGAAGGCCGCGAGCCAGTCTTCGGCAGATCGCCGGGCCTGCTCTGCGGCCTGAAACTGAAGGAAGGATTGATCGAAATCGTTCATCTTGGTTCGCTCCGCGCAACACCGCTCCCGAAGGGTGCCGCTTACTGATTAGTATGCCCGCATTTCCGCCGGTGTCCACGCAGACGCGCCGTTCAGAACCAGCGCCAGAGATCCTCATGCCGAGCAAGATCGGCGCTATCCCCATCGAAAATGATCCCGCCGGTCTTCAGCACGATCGCGCGCTCGGCGATGCGCAACGCCGGCGCAACGTTCTGCTCGACAAGCACGATCGCAGTGCCGGTGCTGCGATTGATCTCGAGCAGGCTGCGGAACATATCCTGCACGAAGATCGGCGCTAAACCGGTTGTCGGCTCATCGAGCATCAGGATTGTCGGCCGCGTCATCAGCGCCATGCTGACCGCCAGCATCTGCTGCTGCCCCCCGGATAACGATCCGGCAATCTGCGCCCGTCGTTCCAGCAGCACCGGGAACAGCCGGTAGACCTCGCCGATATACCCCTGGTCATGCAGCAGACCGGCAATCTTCAGGTTCTGCGCCACACTCAGGTCGCGGAACACGTTGTGGCCCTGCGGCACAAAGCCGATGCCGCGGCGGGCATTGCGATAGACCGACCCCGCGACGATGACCTCGCCGTTGTAGGTGATTCTACCGGACAGGTCCTCTACATCCCCAATGCCACAGCGCAACAGCGTCGTCTTTCCGGTGCCGTTATGACCGAAGATCGCCACCCGTTCACCCGGCCGCACTGACAGGGTGATGTCGCGCAGCGCCGTAAAGCCGCCATGGCGCGCCTCCACATTACGAAACTCAAGCATCGGCGGCACCGAAATAAAGTTCCGTCAGCTCCCGCGACCGTGTCAGGTCATCGACGGAGCCGCGCTGCAGAATCCGGCCATAGGACATGAACACCGCCTCGGTACACAGGTCCTTGATGAAGCTGACGTTGTGCTCGACGACGCAAACCGCGCGCCCCGCGGCAGCCTCATCGCGGACGATCCGCTGCATCGTTTCGTAGTTGGACCCCTCCACCCCAGCCATTGGCTCATCGAGCAACAGGCATCGCCCATCATTCATCAGCGCCCGCGCTAGACCGATCAGCTTCTGCTGGCCAAACGGCAGGTCGACGACGACAGTGCCCGCCGCGTGCGCCAGACCAATGCGCTCCAGAACGTGCATCGCCCGGTCGCGCGCCGCGGCCTCCGCTCGGCGGACGGAACTGGTGCCAACCATGCTGCGCAACATCGACTCGCCGGGGTAGTCGCGTGGGCCGATCAGCAAGTTTTCCAGCACGGTCATGGTACGAAACAGGCGCATATGCTGCCAGGTTCGCGCGACGCCGGCCCGTGCTCGGCGATGCAGCGGACCGGTCAGCAACCGCCCTTCCAAGTAGATCCGTCCGGAATCGGGCTGGAACAGGCCAGAGATCAGGTTGAATAAAGTCGTCTTGCCGGCGCCGTTCGGACCGATCAGTCCCAGCACATCGCCGGCGTGCAGCGACAAGGCGATGTTGTCTGCCACGACAATGCCGCCGAAGCGCTTGCAGACATTCTCCAGCCGGAGGATTTCCTGCTTCAATGTGGCGCTTCCGCCATGCGCGCCCCGACCAGGCCGTGTGGCCGCAGGAACAGGAAGACGATCACCAGTGAGGTGAAGATCAAGCCCTGCAGCGGCCCGACCAGGCTCGATGGCAGTTGCAGGAATGTAATTGCCTGTGGCAGCGCCACCAGCACGAAGGCACCGATCACCGGTCCCCAGATCGTGCCGATGCCGCCCAGCACCACCATCGTCAGGATCGTCGCCGATTGCGCGACGTTGAACTGTTCCGGGCTGATGTACTGGAAGTAGTAGGCGTAGATCCCACCGGCCAGGCTCGCGGCGCCGCAGCCGAAGGCGAAGATCACCACTTTCATGGCAAACAGGCTGCGTCCCAGCGCGGCACAGGCCACTTCGTCGTCACGCATGGCACGCACCGCGCGGCCGAACGGGCCGGCCATGCTGCGCTGGACCAGCAAGATCACCAGCACGGCAAGCGCAGCGGTGATCACCAGATACAGCCAGCCGCGCGCCGGGCCTCCCAGCGTCACTGGAATGTTCGATAGTCCGGCCGGGCCGCCGGTGAACTCCATATTGTTAACGGCCTGCAACAGACCAAGCTGGAAGCCAAGGCTGGCGATCAGCAGGTAGTCGCCGGAGACGCGAAGCGTTGTAACCGCGAGCGCGACCGAAGCGATCACCGCCACCCCGATGCCCGCCGCGACGCAAACCGCCGCCGGCAAGCCAGTGTCGATGCCCAGAAGCGCCGCCGTGTACGCGCCAAGCGCGAAGAAGATCGGATGCGCGATCGTATTGAGGCCACCATATCCGATGATCAGGTTATAGCT
>JAQGHW010000759.1 GCA_028291505.1 Rhodopila sp.
CTCGATCTACGGGCTGTTGCTGGATCCCGCACAGGTCGAACGCCAGGTGGCCGCGCTGTCGAACATCCTGCCGCAAGAAAGCACCCGGATGATCGGCGACGAACTGCATAAGCTGGTCGGTGCGCCGCACGGGTCGCTCAGCATCAGCGCCGGCGTCGCCCTGCTGTTGGCGTTGTGGAGCGCCTCCCGGGGGATGAGCGGCCTGATCAGCGCGTTCAACATCGCCTACCAGGAAAAGGAGACGAGGGGCTTTGTCAAACTCAACCTCATCGCGATCGGACTGACCGTGGGGATGTTGGTCGGTGGAACGGTGATCATCGCGCTGGTCGGGGTGTTGCCGGCGGCGATTCAATTCATCGGGCTGGGGAGTGTGACGCAATGGCTACTGCTGGTGCTGGAATGGCCGCTGTTGATCGTCGTCGTCATGACGGGTCTGGCGGTGCTGTATCGTTATGCACCGAACCGCAGGACACCACGCTGGCGGTGGGTTTCGCCGGGTGCCGTGGCCGCGACCGCGCTGTGGCTGCTGGGGTCGGTCGGCTTTACCGTCTACGTCACGCACTTCAATAGCTACGACAAGACCTACGGCTCCCTCGGCGGGGTCGTGGTGATGCTCACCTGGCTGTATCTTTCCTCGTTCGTCACGCTGTTCGGCGCCGTGATCAATGCGCAGTCGGAGCGGCAGACGGGGGCGGATTCGACCACCGGGCACGCGAGGCCGATGGGGGCTCGGCGCGCCTACGCCGCCGACACGGTGGGTGAGGCAACCTCGTGAGCCTAACTGTTGGCGTGGTGCATTCGCCTCGGCCGTGTCGGGAAACCGGCCGATGGCGGCGACAGCGCCGACGTCAGGAATGATGTAAAAACAGTCGCATGGAGCACGTATCGGTGTCGTGACGCGAAGTGGTCACGGGGTAAATTGATAAAGGGAGTTGACGTAGCCGCCCGGCATCCGAACATGTAGGGTAAATCGTCCCATCTCGGACGGCTTGAACCGGCGGAATGAACCGTGATGCGCCCAAGCCCGTGCCACCTGATGCTTGTTCCCCCAGACCACGCAGCCGCCGTCACCGACGCGCTGTGGGTTCGCCTGCGCCAGGAAGCGCAGGAGGCCTATGAACGGGAGCCGAAGCTGGCTTCGCTGTTCTTCGATTCCATCCTCAACCAGCCGAGCTTCGAGGCGGCGGTGTTTCACCGGGTCGCAGCGCGGTTGAAGAGCGACACGATTTCCCTGCCGCTGATCGTGCAGGCGTTCGGCAAGGCGGCCGAGGACGACGGCTGCATCGTCGAGGCGGCGAAGGCGGATATCGCGGCGGTGCTGGATCGCGACCCGGCATGCACGCGGCTGATCGAGCCGTTCCTCTATTTCAAGGGCTTCCATGCGATCCAGGCGCACCGGTTGAACCATTGGCTCTGGCATCATGGCGAGCGGGATTTTGCGTTGTACCTGCAAAGCCGTTCGTCGGAGGTGTTCCAGACCGACATCCATCCGGCGGCGAAGTTCGGCCACGGCATCTTCCTGGATCACGCGACCGGCCTGGTCGTGGGCGAAACGGCGGAGGTCGGCGACGACGTCTCCATGCTGCACCATGTGACCCTGGGCGGCAGCGGGAAGGAGTCCGGAGATCGCCATCCGAAGATCCGTAACGGCGTGCTGATCGGTGCCGGTGCGGCGATCCTCGGCAATATAGAGGTGGGCGAGCATGCCCGTGTGGCGGCCGGTTCGGTGGTGCTGAAGTCGGTGCCCGCGCATGCCACGGTGGCCGGTGTGCCGGCCAAGGTCGTGCGCATCCTGGAAACCGATGAACCGTCGCGATCGATGGATCAAACGCTGAGCGATTTCGCCTATCAGGCGTTCAACTACACGATCTGACCCGAGGCGGTGGTGGTGAAACGAATGGCAGCTTAGGCGGCTCTGACGCCTGCCATGAAGGTGGTTGCCTCGCCGGCGAGTCGGGCGGCGTGGCTTGACAGATCGGACGCCGAGGCCAGGACCAGGCCGGCCGCCGGTCAATGCAACGACGCAACCGATGCAGCTTACGCGAGCGGCGCCTCCGGGGAGGCGGATTTGGAACTCCCTTGAGCAAAGGGGGGGGCGGTGTCATGGCCGCACTCGTTTATTCTTCCTTCATTTTCAGCACGGAGGCAGAACGAGGGCCACGGCGAGCCGATAGCCGTTTCTTGAGCGGTCTGTTGCGGCTTGACCCGATGCGTTCACACTGCGTTGGCGATGAGGTCGAAGGGTCGCATTTTATGGTCGCCCGCGAATATCTTATGCCGGGCCGCACCGAGATTAACCCACTACCCCAATCGTCATGGCCCGGCATGTCAGGCTAACCCCTTCCAACACGTCCCACGACAGGCGGCTCGGACGCGCCGGGCCATGACGGGAATGCAGCGTCGATATCAAAGCGGGTTGCGGGCGGGCGACGGTTTTCTGGCAATTGGATGGGACGCGCGATGACGATCGAGGCTGTTGCCAATTTGCGGCGGAACCGCACCGTTTGTGCTGCTGGCCCGACGTGGTATGGACCGATGTATGGATATTGACCCGGCGGGTTCGCCAATTCCGCATAGCTCCCACTGGGGCGCATTTTCCGTCCTGCGGCACGGCAACGACATCCAGATCGTGCCGCATCCGAGCGATCCGGACCCGGCGTCGTTGCTGGGCAACATTCCCGCCGCGCTGACGCACCGCGCGCGGATTGCCACGCCGATGGTCCGCAGGGGCTGGCTGGAGCACGGACCTGGTTCGGACCACCGGCGCGGGCGCGATGAATTTGTCGCATTGCCGTGGCCGGATGCGCTCGACCTGGCGGCTTCCGAACTAAAGCGGGTCTACGGGGAGCATGGCGGGAAGGCGGTGTTCGGTGGATCGTACGGCTGGTCCAGCGCCGGAAGGTTTCACCACGCGCAGAGTCAGGTGCATCGATTTCTCAACGTGCTCGGCGGCTATGTGAAGTCGGTCAACACGTATAGTTCCGCCGCCGCCGCGGTCATTCTGCCGCATGTGATTGGGTCCCAGGAGTCGGCGGGGCGGGAGAACGTCAGTTGGCACGAACTGGCGACCGAGACGGAGGTTGTGCTGGCTTTCGGCGGCCTGCCGCTGAAGAACACCAGCGTCAGCAGTGGCGGCACCAGTCAGCACCTCGCTCGGGGGCATTTGCTGGCGGCGCACGGTCGCGGGGCAGAGTTTCATCTTATCAGTCCATTACGGGACGATCTTCCTCCTGAGATTGAGCCCCGGTGGCACCCGATCCGCCCTGGCACCGACGTTCCCCTGATGCTCGGGATTGCCCACACGCTGATGGCCGAGGGGTTGCACGATCGCGTCTTCCTCGATCGCTACTGCATTGGGTATCCGGAATTCGAGGCGTATCTGTCGGGCCGCTCCGACGGTCAGCCGAAGGACGCTGCATGGGCTGCCGCGATCTGCGACCTGCCGGCCGACATGATTCTGAAGCTTGCACGACAGTCGGCCGGCAAGCGGACCTTGGTCACCTGTGCGCAATCGCTGCAGCGGGCCGAACATGGCGAGCAGCCGGTATGGATGGGCGTGGTGCTGGCCGCGATGCTGGGCCAGATCGGGCTGCCCGGGGGCGGGTTCGTGTATGCGATGGGCTCGCTGGCGAATATTGGGAAGCCGTCGCTGGCGGTGCCGTTACCGACCTTGCCGCAGGGGCGTAACCGGGTGGCCGAACTGATCCCGGTCGCGCGGATCGCGGACCTGCTGCTGAACCCCGGCGCGGAGTATGACTTCAACGGGCGGCGCCTGACCTATCCGGATATTCGGCTGGTGTACTGGGCGGGCGGCAATCCGTTCCATCACCACCAGGACATCAACCGCCTGCGGCAGGCGTTCTCACGTCCTGACACGGTGATCGTACATGACTCGGCGTGGACGGCTTCGGCGCGGCACGCCGACATCGTGTTCCCGGCGACGATTACGCTGGAGCGGTCGGATATGGGTGCCGCGGGCAACGATCCGCTGCTCGTGGCGATGCATCCGGTGGCCGAACCGTTCGGCCTCGCGCGCGACGATTACGCCATCTTCTCCGATCTGGCGGAGCGGCTGGGGGTGGCGGCGGTCTTTACCGAAGGACGTTCCGCCGACGAATGGTTGCGGCATCTTTATGAGCCAACCCGAGCGGCGTTGGTGGGATTGGGGCTGGAGGCGCCGGATTTCGATGCGTTCTGGGCGGCGGGCGAACTGGTGCTGCCGACGCTGCCGTGGGATGGCGGTGTGGTGCGCGAATTTCGCAACGATCCGGACCATCGGAAGCTGCCGACGCCGACGGGCATGGTGGAGATCGCCTCCGATACGATTGCCGGTTATGGGTATGACGATTGCCTCGGCCATCCGGCATGGCTGCCGCCGCGGGAGGGTGTCGGCAGTCCGTTGATGCGGGATTTTCCGCTGCATCTGGTGGCGAACCAGCCGGCGACGCGGTTGCACAGCCAGCTCGATTTTGGGACGACCAGCGTGGCGTCGAAGGTCAAGGGGCGGGAGCCGGTGCGCATCCATCCATCGGACGCCGGTCCGCGGGGGATCGCCGATGGTGACGTGGTGCGGCTGTTCAATCATCGCGGCGCCTGCCTGGCCGGGGCGGTGATCAGTGAGGCGGTGCGTCCGGGGGTGGTTCAGCTTGCCACCGGCGCCTGGTACGACCCGCTCGACCCGGCGGCTGATGGGCCGATGTGCGTGCACGGCAATCCGAATGTGCTGACCCGTGACGCGGGCACATCAAAGCTGGCGCAGGCGTGCACCGGGCAACTGACGATCGTGCAGCTTGAGCGGTTTGAGGGTGCCGTGCCGCCGATCCGAGCGTTCGACCCGCCGGCAGGTTGAGGTCGGGTCGATCGATGTGGCGGGATGGATGCTGGCGTCGCACCCACCCCTGTGGCCTACATCGGTGGCACCAGGCCGTTCTTGCCGACGCCGATGCGGGTCGCGGTCAGGGTCTGATCGGGATTCTGGGTCGCGGTCACGATGACGTGAGCACCCTTCTTCAGCGCTGCCGATGTCGCCGGTGCATAGGTGATTACCGGTGCGTTCGGAGGAACGAATACCGTTTGCTCGCCGCCTTTGTAGGTCATCGTCAGGGTGCGTCCCTTGGCAACCTTGAGGTCGCCAACGGTGCCGTTCGTCATTGTGCTGCCGGTGCCCAGGTCCCAGGGCCGATGGCCTTCGCCTACGCCGCGCATGGATTCCGGAAACACCTGGATTTCCAGCGCTTTCAAGGTTCCGTCGGGCTGCGTTACAGCCGCGGTCCCGATGAAGGCGCCTGGCTTGATCGCGCTGACCGCGATGGGCTCGATCCAGGTTACCGAGGGGGTGTCGGGCAATTTCAGCGTGACCTTGTCGCCGTCCCGGGTGACCACGCGCATTTCATGGGCATCGACCTTGTCGATGACACCCCGGATGCGGGTTGGCGCAGGCGCGGCTTGGGTCGCTGGGGGTTGGGCGGGCGGCGTCTGGGCAGGCGGGGTCTGGGCGGGCGGCGTTTGGGCGAACGCGGCGGAACCCAGACTGAAGCCGACCGCGACAGCGGCCGTCACGCATCGAAATAGCGACATTCGAGTTCCCCCAACTTATACCGCTTCGACTTCAAGGCGGAAAACGCCGCAAACACAAGTGAACATATTTGCATGTGGAATCACCCAGCCATACCGTGCGTTGGGGCCTCACTGGGAGCGAACGTTGAAGGTCATTCGATGATAGTCATTACTACCGAACACGCCGCCCATGATCCGGACCGGTTCACCCTGCCAAGCGACACTCGACCGTACTGGGAGGTTCCCGCGAGGGCAGATGCGCTGCTCGGAGCGCTGCGGGCAGGCGGATTGGTGATGAGACCGGCCGCCGATCATGGCCTGGCGCCGATCGAGCGCATGCACGACGCGGGGTATTTGTCCTTCCTGCAAACCGCGTTCGAGCGTTGGCAGGCGTTGCCGGGTTCGGGTCCGATCCTGCGTGCGCCGGCCTATGCCGTCCGGCACACGGCGTCGACGCGCAACGGGGCGACCCTGCCGCCAACCTCACGGTGGGTGCGGCGCGCTTCGAGGCGGTCGGCCGCCAGGGCGCCGCACTGGATCTGCCAACCGTGCTGATCCAGGAAGGCGGCTATCTGGTTGAGCGGCTTGGCGCGAACCTGACCGCGTTCCTGACCGGACTGGGGATCCTTCGGTGATGCGCCGCCGTGGTTTTCTCGCGGCCGCCGGCGCGCTTGCCGCGCCCCGCATCGGCCGCGGCGCCGAGGCATCGGTGCTGCGGTTCATTCCTCAATCCGACCTGGCCGTGCTCGATCCGATCTGGTCCGCGGCCTACGTCACGCGCAACCACGCGATGATGGTGTTCGATACGCTTTACGGCATGGACAGCGCCTATCGCGTCTCACCGCAGATGGTTGCCGGTGATACTGTCGAGGCTGATGGCCGGACCTGGAACCTGACCCTGCGCGATGGCCTGCTGTGGCATGATGGCACAAAAGTCCTTGCGCAAGACTGCGTCGCCAGCATTCGGCGCTGGGGTGCGCGCGACGGCTTTGGCCAAACCGTGCTCGCAGTAACCGACGAGCTGTCCGCGCCGGACGACAGGACGATCAGGTTTCGTCTGAAACGACCATTTCCGTTGTTGCGTGCGGCGCTTGGTAAGGCGGGCTCCAACATCTGCGTCATGATGCCGGAACGACTGGCCCTGACCGATCCGTTCAGGCAGGTGACCGAGATGGCCGGCAGCGGACCGTTCCGCTTCAAGGCGGATGAACACATCGCCGGCGCCCGCACGGTCTATGAGCGCAATGCGGCGTATGTGCCGCGGGGCGACGGGACGCCCAGTTTCACCGCCGGCCCCAAGATCGTGCACGTCGACCGCGTGGAGTGGACCGTGATCCCGGATGCCGGCACCGCGTCGGCTGCCATGCAATCGGGCGAAATGGATTGGTGGGAGGCACCGACCTTCGATCTGCTGCCGTTGCTGAAGCGGAACGCCGATCTGGTCGTGCCACCGCCTGATCCGCTTGGTTTCCTCGGCAATATGCGGCTCAATCATTTGCAGCCGCCGTTCGATAATCCGGCGCTGCGACGGGCTCTGCTGGGCGCCGTCAGCCAGGAGGATTACATGTCGGCGGCGGCTGGCGATCCGGTGAACTGGCGGGCCGGTGTCGGGGCCTTCTGCCCGGATTCGCCCATGGCCAGCCAGGCCGGCATGCAGGTCCTGACCGGTCCGCGCGACCTGACCGCCGTTGCGAAGGCCGTCGCCGCGTCGGGCTATGGCAACGAACGCACCGTGCTGCTGATTCCATCCGACTTTCCATTGCTGAAAGCACTGGGCGATGTCGGAGCAGACCTGCTCAAGCGCATCGGGATCAATGTCGATGCGCAATACTCCGATTGGGGCAGCGTGCTGCAACGTCTGGCAAAAACCGATCCGGTTGAGCAGGGGGGCTGGAGTGTATTTCACACGTACTGGTCGGGCCTGGATGAGTTCGATCCGGCGGTGCACACTTATATCCGGGGCAATGGCCGAGCGGCGTCGCGTGGCTGGCCGACGAGCGAGAAGCTGGAGTCGTTGCGCGACGAATGGCTGTTTTCCGACGACATTACGGACCGGCAACGCATCGCAGCGCTGATGCAGGAGCGGGTTTTCGTCGATGTGCCCTACATCCCGCTGGGACAGATCTTGCCAGCGACGGTCTACCACCGTTCGGTTACCGATGTGCTGCAAGGGTACGCGTTGTTCTGGAATGTGCGAAAGGGGTGAACGGGACGGGTGTCGGGCAAATATTACAATGAAGGTGCTGCGGCCCTGGGTTCTGAAACGTCGTCGTTCGGGGCAAATAGTGAGCCCGGTGAACAGCCGTTATGTTTGGGACGGTTCTACTCGCCGCGCACGGCGCGAAGTCGAAAGTTCCTGACGCCGATACCAAGAACCCGATCGTCGTTCGATGCCTTCACGTCCGTCG
>JAQGHW010000764.1 GCA_028291505.1 Rhodopila sp.
GCTGCGGGACCGGGACGGCGACGATCTCTGGTTGGGTCTCGCGGCCTGTGTCGCGGACACCGGTGCGTGGCCGGACACGTTGACGATACGTCAAAACGCACTGCTGGCAGCGGGTGCGGACGCCGTCGTCTGGGACCTGGTCTTCCCGGAGGTATTTCCCGGCGGCTTTTCCGTCGTCCTGGGCAATCCTCCGTGGGATGTCGTGCTGCCCAACACCAAGGATTTCGTTGCCGATTACGATCCCGCGGTGCTGGACGCTCCGAGTCGATCGGAACAGACAACGATTGAACAAGCCGTGTTGTCGCGTCCCGGCGTCGCCGCCGCGTTCGACGCCTATCGCGCCGGCTTCGACCGGCTGAAATGCATCGCCCGTCGATTGTACCGCCATCAGCGTGCCCGTGTCGGCACTGACTCAACCGCGGGGAACCTCGACCTGTTCCGCCTGTTCGCGGAGCGCAACATGGATCTTGCGGCAGTGGACGGATCGATCGGCGTACTGATGCCATCGGCCTTCCATGCCAATGAGGGCACCACGGGAATCCGCCGCCTGTATCTCCAGGAAACCGATATGCGCTGGTGCCTGTCGTTCGAGAACCGCCGGCGCATCTTCGACATCGACAGCCGCTTCAAGTTCGACCTGATCGTCGCGCATCGACCCGGCCCCACGCGGTCGTTGCACTGTGGCTTCTACCTGAACCGCATAGAGGACGTCGACGACCCAGCAAAGATCATGAGCTACGACATGGCTTTCCTGAACCAAGCCGGCGGTGCCAGTCTGACACCCTTGGAACTGCGCGGCAACGCCGATCTGGCGGTGGCGAAGACATTGTTCGCTCAGCCGGAACGGTTGCGGGCCTGGTGCGCGGATCGCCACATCCGTTTCGGCTGCGACCTGCATATGACGGCCGATGCCGGATGTTTCCGGCCGCCCGGTGCCGAAAGTCTGATCCTGCACGAAGGCAAGACGTTCCACCAATATACCGATAAATGGGATGCTAAACCGCGCTACAGCGTGGCGCAGGCGTCCCTGACAACCTCCGTCGCCGCCGCCACCGAACACTATCGCCTCGTATTCCGCGACATCGCCCGTTCCAACGATGAGCGGACGATGATCGCCTGCATCGCGCCGCCCGGCGCAGTGTTCGGCCACACCGCGACGGTCGAGAAATCACCCGGGGCGCGAACGAACAGCGACGCCCTGCTGCTATGCGCGCTGTTTAACTCATTCGCGTTCGACTGGCTGGTCCGCCAGAAGACGGCAACGCATCTCAGCCTGTATATTCTGGATGCGCTTCCGGTGCCTCTATTTGGCGAGGCCGCTCGGGCGTTCCTGGCCCATGGCGCGCTGCGCCTGTCTTGCAACCACGCGGGATATGCAACGCTGTGGCGGGGGCAGTGCGGCCGGTCTGGCGGTCCGGCGACGGAGCACACCGACGCACGCTGGCGCCTGCGCGCCGCGATGGATGCCGTCGTGGCAACAGCCTACGGGCTGGATCGGTCGCAATACGAAGCCGTGCTGGCCAGTTTCAGCCACCGCTCCCGGCCCGACGCTGCCCGATTATGTCTTTCCGCGATCGATGTCCTGCAAGCAGAAGGAGTGGAGGCTTTCTGCCGATCGCAGGCATGAGAGGCATCGGGCCTCTACAACCCAAGGCCATCATCCAACGCCGACAACCCCACGGGCGAGAACCCGACCGCGTCGACGAAACCAAGCTGGGGGGACGCGATTCGCGGAACTTGCTTCCAGGCCAGCAGATAGTCGCGCAGGAATGCCGAACGGTCGTCGGCATCGATCCGCCACCAGCCCTCCCGGCCACTGGCAGCACGGCCGTGCAAGTAGATGAAGCGATACGCCGCAAGTGCCTCCGCGGCGTCGACCGTCACGCGCAGGCGAGCCAACGCGGTCAGGTATGGATCGTCGCGAATAATGTTAAATGGATGAAACGAAACCTGAAGGAATGGTTGACGCTCGCCCAGCAGCGGCGCGATGGCCGGAAGCACCGCATACTCCGCACCCTCGATGTCGATCTTCAGCAGAGTGGCACTATCCAGCCCCAGTTCGTTCAACAGCGAAGCCGCCGCACGCACCGGGACTTCGGCATCCTGTTGGCCGTGCAGAACGCTCGTGCGCTCGACCGCACGGAAGATACTGGTGCCGGAATCGGCATAGCCCTTGCGGAACAGAACGGCTGTCCCGTCGACCGCCCCGACGGCGCAGGGATGCACCGTGATCCGATCCGCAAGTTCGGGATTAAGCGCGATATTGGCGCGTAACAGGCCTTGATGGCTGGGGCTCGCCTCGACTGCATGGACCTCGGGGACCCGCAGGGCCGCGTACAGACTCATCATTCCGACATAGGCGCCGACGTCGATCATCCGCGTGCAGCGCGGCAGCACGGCGTCGAAAAATCCCAACGTCGCCGCCTCTGCATCGCCCAGGAAGGCGTCTACGCCGTCGCGACTGGAGGGATGGTCGGCGACGCGGAAATGCAGGCCGCCGCGGCTGAGAGTCCGCGCGGGCGGCCCATCGAGAACGGCCACCGCGGCCGGCAGCTCCGCGGGCGGCCGCGACTGTTCGACGGACGCTGCAACGTGACCATTGATCCGTCGGGAATAGATGTGGAAGTCGGCGAATGAGGTGTCGCCGGGTCGCGCGGCGTCGTACGGATACGGGTTGGCGATGTAGCTGATCCGTTCCCACTCCGGAGCATGACGGGCGGCCCAGGCGGAGACGGCTCTGTGACGGACATGGGCGTCGGGCGTCGCCTCATCGCGATCGCTGGCGTAGATCGCGACCGTACGGCGGGCCCGCGCGAACAGCGACGTCATATAAGTATTGAAGACGTCGTCCTCCACCAGGTGGAAGATCACATCGAGCGACAGCACGAGGTCGGCCATTCCCGGATCGGCGGTCCCGGCCAATAGAAACTGCTTGGTCGCGTCGGCGCCGAACCGTTCGCGGCAAAGCGCCACCGCGGCGGGCGAGACGTCCACGCCGACATAGCCGGGGTAATCCGCCAGCGCGAGTTGGCGGCCGTCGCCACAGCCCAGTTCCAGCACCGAGCCGATCGCATTCTCGGCTACGAGGCGGTTGACGGTTGCTGCTTTGAACGCGGCGAGGCGGCCCGAGGAGCCGGCCCCCGAATCGCCGCCGCGCACATAGCGCTGATTCCAGTAGAGAGACGATCCCGAGGAGTGGGACGATCCGGAGAAGTGGACGCCGGCGGCGGGCCGAACCGGCGCGGCAACGATCTCAAGTACGGCCCCCACCTGACGTGGGAGCGAGAACCACTCGGCCACCAGTCCGCGCCACCGGTCCGGCGCTGCCGTCCGGATCAGCCGAACCGCATCCTCGACAGCCACGAACCTCGTCGCGTCGGGCCAGAATTCGTCAGCGCCGACGTGGTCGAGCACGGCCAGGTCGCAACCGGCGGCGGCGGCCTCGGCGATCGCGTAGCCGAAGCTCTCATGCAGGCTAGTCGAAAGCAGGATGCCGTTGCGGGCATGCCAGGCTGGCATGTCGTCAGCCGGAACACGCCCGTCCAGAACGATCGCATTCGCCAATCCCAGCCGTGCGGCCTGATGGCTGAACGCCTCCGCGGTCAGGCGGTCGCCGGACTGGCTGACGATATGCAGCTTGTAGCGCGGATCATCCGTCCTCAGGTGCCGCAGCACCTGGAGCGCCAGCGTCGGGTTCTTCCGGGTGATGAAGGCGCCGCACCAGCCGATGCGAAACGGGTCGAAAGTATCGCGCGCCGGATAGCGGTCGATGTCGACACCGTTCGAAACGACATGCAGCCGCACCATCTGGTCGATGCCCGGCCGCACCTCGCGAACGCAGCGCGCCATATTTTGGCTCACGACGATCAGGTCGGTAACATGCGACCAATCGGCGCGGGCCACATGATCTGTCTCATACGCTTCGACACGGTGCACACGGACGACGACTCGCCGCCCGCCGAAATCCGTGGCGGCAATCAGGGCGGGGAAAGGCGGCCAGCAGAATTCAAACCATATTGTATCGGTGTCGGCATCGTCCGCCCAGGCCAGGGCCGCAGGTAGGTCGCCCGGGCCCCGCACCGCGAAGACTCGCGCATCCAACCGCCCACTGGCCTGCAAGCCTTTTCGAAGGTCCGGGATGAAATGATCCAGGCCCGGAATCGTAACGATGGCCAGTCTGGGGAGCCGTTGCATTGCCTGCGCATTCCCTGTCGCTTGCACAAGTATGCCGCGGCCGGGTTAACCAACGGTTAATTAGCCGCGGTTGCCGTTATCCCTCATCGGCGACGGAACGAATCCAGCGTTCGGACATGCCCGCGTTTATCTCGCCAAACGTTGGGTCTGGCATCGCCAACTCTACGTTTCGGCTTGCGCGGCCGGCGCGAAATGCTCGGCGCTGGCCCTTACCGCACCAGCGCCGCCGCGATCCTCTCCCGTGTCAGGGGCATGTCCCTGATCCGCACCCCCAGCGCGTGCGCCACCGCGTTGCCGATCGCCGCCGCTGTGGGGCCGAACGTGCATTCGCCCATGCCCAATGTCGGAAAATCCGGGTTGTGGATGATGACGACCTCGATCTCCGGCACTTCGGAGAATTTCATGATCGGATACCGGTCCCAGTCCAGCGAGGTGATGCCGTCACCGTCCATGGTAACTTGTTCCTTCAGCGTCATGCTGGCGGCGTGGACGATCCCGCCCTCCAACTGGTTGCGGGCGCCATCGGGGTTGATCACCAGGCCCGCATCCGCCGCGGCCCAGACGCGGCGCAACGAAATATCCTGGTCCACCTCCAGCTCCACCGCGACGCAGGCATAGGCGGCTTTGTTCTTGTAGCGGCTCCACGCCAGGCCCAGGCCGCGTCCTGTCCCGACCGGCCCGCGAGACACCCAGCCGCAGCGATCGGCGACGTTCTCGATCAACAGCCTTGCCCTGGGATCGGACAGCATCGACAGCCGGTAGGCGACCGGATCCATACCGGCACGTTCCGCCAGTTCGTCCATGAAACATTCCAACGCGTAGACATTCGGCAGCGCGCCCAGGCCACGCAACGACGACGTCCGCACCGGCGTTTGCAGCGCCAGATGGTGGATCACCCGCTTCGCCGGGAAGTCGTACAGCGGGAACCCGTTGCGGGTGCCGCCGCCTCCGTTCGCTTCACCAGGGTCGTTCGCCTTCGCGGGTGGCGGCGGGTTCGGCAGCGCCTCATGCGCCAGCATCGTGCCGCCAAACACCGGGCGTTGCACATGCGAGCCCGCCCAGACCTCCGCCGTCCAATCCACGGGGCGGCCGTTGGCGTCGAGTGCCGCGCGCAACCGGGTCATGTGGGCGGTGCTGACCGGTTCGAAACCAAATTCCTCCTCCCGCCGCCACTGCACGCGGATGCAATGATCTGGGATCTGCATCGCAATGATCGCCGCATCCAAGGCAGCATCGTCGGCCCCGTTATGCCCATAACAGCCGGCGCCGTGCGCGTGTCGAACCGTCACCTGCTCAGGCTTCAGGCCGAGAATCCCCGAGATACTGTTCCGCAGCGGATAGACACCCTGGGTATGCGACCACACCGACAGATGCCCGCCGCGATATTCCGCCAGCCCGCACGACGGTGCCAATGCCGCATGGGCAACGAACGGGCGCGAGTAGGTCTCGCTGACAACGACACCCGTCTCAGCCGGCGGACCCGGGTCGCCGATATGCCGGTCATCAGACGGCTGGTCCCGAAACCACGCAGCCTCCTGCTGCTCAGGCCGCAACACCCTCACACCCGTCCATTTCGCATGCGCCAAGGCGGCCACAGCGGCACGCTGCACAACGGTCTCGTCCACCCCCACGAACGCAACGAAATTGCCGACGCGCACGATCTGGATCGCACTGCCCGCCGCCTTCCGCACCGCCGCCTCATTCAACGACGCCAACACGGCGCCGCGAGACGGCTGACGCAGAATCCGACCGTGCAGAAGGTCGGGTCGAGCGATGTCGTGGATGAAGGCGGCGCCGGTCACCTTGGCGATCAGGTCGCGCCGCGGCACCGGCTGCCCAACGACCTTATAGGCAGCGGGCGGCTTCGGTTGCGCCGATCCCTCGATCTCGGCGGCGAAATCCTCCGGGCCGGAGAAGCTCCAGTAATCGTGCCCCGTCGGTTTGCCATCCTGTAAAAATACGCCGTCGTCCACCGAAAGTTCTTCCGGCGCGCAGTTCAATCGTTGCGCCAGGCGCCCGAGCACCCGCACCCGCAATTCGGCGCTGATGAGGCGCACGGAGCGGCCGGAGACCTCAATCGACTGGCTGGAACTGGTGGATCCCTCGTCCGGCGCATCGGCGGTGTCGCCGGACAGGATGTCGATGCGGTCAATCCCGACATCCAGTTCCTCGGCGGCGATCTGCGACAGCGCGATCAGCACGCCCTGGCCGATCTCCACCTTCCCGACGGCGAGTTTCACCGTCCGGTCCGGCTGGAACCGCAGCCATTTTTCCATGCGGCGATTGTTGATGATGCTCAGCGGCAGGGTGTCGCTCATGTTGGCGCTCCCATCAGGGCAGCCTTCTGGACGGCGGCAATGATGCGTATGTGCGTCCCGCATCGACACAAATGCCTGTCCAGTGCCGCAACGATATCCGCGCGCGATGGTTTCGCGTTTCGATCCAGCAACGCTTTGGCACTGATGATGATGCCGGACAGGCAGTAGCCGCATTGGCCGGCCTGTTCCTCCAGGAATGCACGTTGCAACGGATGGGGGATTTCCGGTGTGCCCAACCCCTCGATGGTGGTGACGCGGCGACCGGCGACGGACCCGACTTCGCGGGCGCAGGAATAGGCCGCTTCGCCATCGATCAGCACCATGCAGGTGCCGCACTGCTCCAGCCCGCAGCCGTAGCGGGACCCTTTCAGGTCAAGCTGGTTGCGCAGAACGTCCAGCAGCGGCGTGGTCGCGTCGCCGTCCACGCTGACGGCCCGTCCATTGACGGTCAGGTCGATGCTCACTGTTCCGTTGTCTCCCTTCCATGCCCGTCGATCATCATGGCCAGGCGGCTAACCTTGCACAGTCTCGGACGTCCACGACAATTCCCATAGCTCCGGATTGCACAGCTTGGCAGCCAGCGCCGCGGAAATCGCCTCGAACAGCGCTTCCCCCTTCTCCGGCGTCGCTGCTTCGGGGTTGCCGATGACGCCGGACGCGGATCGGCTGCCAATGCTGCGCCACATATACACGCCGCCGCCAACGATATCCGACAGGTCCGGCGTGGTGTTGGATTTCGCCATCGGGATTCTGTCGACGGCCACCAGATCGGGCCGCACCGCCATCATCATCGCGGTCTCGGCCTCGCAGGCATGCTGCAAGCCGCCCTGTGTCTCCAGGATCTTCGCGATCGCCACCGCCGCGGCGTACCAGTAGGTGAACTGGACGATCGGCACGCCCAGCTTCGGCGTCAGGTCGTCGGCGATGGTCCGCAGCGCGTTTTCGTTCCCGCCATGCGCGTTCAACAGCACGATCCGGCGGAAGCCATGCCGCAGCACGGACCGCACCACACCCTCGACCAGGGCGGCGAAGGCAGCGTTATCCAGCGTGATCGTGCCGCCGAAGCTCATGTGATGCTCTGAAAGGCCGGTCCACAGCACCGGCAGCACCACGACCTGCTGGCCTTTCGCCTGCACTTTCTCGGCCGTCCGAGCGGCGACCGTCTCGCCCAGGAGGGAGTCGACCTCGACCGGCAGATGCGGACCATGTTGTTCCAGCGAGGCGACCGGCAAGATCACGATCGCATTCTGGCGCGCCTGTTCGCGCAACTGATCCGCCCGCAACCTGCGCCATTCGTGATGCATGACTCGCTCCCACTTTGAAGACGACAGGAAGCCACGGTCGCGCGCCGGGCGGAAGGGGAGAGGCGACGTTGTTGCGATGGGCCAAAAAAGTCGATATCACGGTTCTGTCACTAACGCGCGCATAAGCGGACGTCCGGCAGAGAATATTTGAACAATGTGCATCTCGATAGCTCCGGTCCGCGGCATAGGTTCGCCGCGCCCATGACCCGGACCCTCGCCGCGTTTTCGGCGTCCGTCTCGCAACTCGTGGCCTCCGCCGCGCCGCTGCTCAGCGCGATCCGCGTTGGGCCGAACCGCCACCTCACCGGGCTTGTGTGTCAGGGCGACACGATCGTGACGATCGACCAGGCGCTTCCCGCCGTAGAAAGCTACACCGTCGTCCTGTCGAACCGCCTGCTGATCGCGGCCCGTCCTGGCCCCCGCGATCCAGGCTGCAACCTTGCGGTTCTGCGTCTGGACTCGCCGTGGCCCACGGTCAATCCGGAGATCGCCGCACCCTCGGTTGGCAGCGTGGCCGTCGTATTGGGTGCAGATGCCGATTCTTCGCCCACAGTCCGGCTGACTGTGATCCATCGGTTTATCCGCACGGCCAATGGGCTGGCTCCGGTGCTGGATCTGTCCGGGGAGCGTGTCGATCAGGGAAGCCTTGTGCTCGATCCGGACGGTCGCCTGATCGGTTTGGCCGCGTTCGGTCCGAACGGCGAGGCCATGGCCATCCCCAGTGCCCTGATCGGACGGATGTTGCTGCCGAACCAAGGCCTCGCCCCCCCTTCGGTCAGCCCTGTCGTCAACCCGCCTTCGACCCCCACCGCCACCGGCCGCGCCTGGCTCGGTGTCGCGCTGCAGCCGATCACCGTGCCTGACCAACTTGTTGCCCGGGCTGGCCAGGCCTCCGGTCGGATGGTGGTAAGCATTACCAAGGGTGGACCAGCCGAAATGGCGGGCATGCGGGTCGGCGACGTGCTGTTGGCCCTGAACGGAACCAGCACATCAGGGCCCCAGGCATTGCGCGCCTTCCTTGGTAGCGACCGGATCGGCACCACCGTGGAGGTGAAGCTGCTGCGCGACGGCAACGTCGTGACGACAAACCTGACGGTCGCCGTCCAGCCGGACAAATCGCATTCATGACGAGTATCGCCGCCTAATCCGTCAGCGCCGGCACCTTGGGGACGAAGCGCCTGCACAGTGTGCGCTTGGCAATCGTCCGGACCTCGCCCACGTCCAGGATGAAGGCGCTGATCAGATAGGCGACCCCGCCCAACAGGATGGACGCGAACAGGCCGGACCAGTTCAGCGGAAAGCGGATCCAGGTCAGCGCGATCGCCATTGGCACGACCGCAAGGACGCAACGGGCCACCTGCGCCATCGGCAGCCAGACCGGGAAAAGTGAGGTCCCCAGGAACCACCCACCCACCACCGTCGCCGCCTGGCAGAAAAGCGCCGTCCAGGCCGCCCCGAACATGCCGTACCGCGGCACAACATAAATATTGAGCGCGATATTCACCACCGTTGCGGGCAGATAGGTCCACAGCATCAGCAGCGGCCGTCCGGAAAGATGGAATGCATGATCGATGAAATGCGCCCGCAACCCGCGCGCCAGGGCGGTCAAGCTCATGATCGGCAGCAGCGCGGCCACCCCCTCGCGGAACGCTGGCCCCACCAGGGAGGCAGCGACATAGTCGGCGGTCAGCGCCAGCCCGGCGCATGCCGGCAGTGTCACCGCCAGCAGCGCGATCCCGTTTCGCCCGGCCTGAATCCGCGCCGCCTCCCTGCCTTTTTGCTCCAGCACCTGCACGACCAACGGGAAGGTGGCGGTCGAAATCGAGGAGCAGATCAGGGTCGTCGGCCGCTCCACCAGGTTATATGCGACCGCGAAAATACCGAGCACCCCGGCCCCCGCGAGCGAGCCGAGCAGGAACCGGTCGCTGTTTTGCAGGAACATCGACGTGGCGGCGACCGCGACAAGCGGCCACGCATATTCGACCAGCCGCATCAGTTCAGCCTTGTCCAGCGCGCCGGAAGTACCGCGGAATGGCGAGGCCAGCAGCGGGACATCGACCAACGAGCAGACAACCGCGGCGATCAGCAATCCGAGGATGATCGCCTCCGGCCCGGGTCCCAGTATTTGCATCGCCGCGAGACCGAGGCCGAAACCCAGCACCGCGTGCAGGCATTCAATGATATTGAACCGCCGCATCAGGTTGCCGGACCGGTTCACCGCCTGGTTCAATGCCACCAGTGAGCGGAACAGCAGCATAGGCACCGCCAGCCACGTGGCGACGCGATATTGCTCTGGCAGATCGACCGCCAGCCCGGCACAAACCGAGATCACGATCATCGCGAGACACATGCCGTAGAAGACGACATATGCCTCCTTCAGCAGCCCATCCCGCCGGCCGGCGAGCGACGCGCCGGGAAAGAAGCGCATCACCGCGATCGGCAGGGCGTAGAATAACGAGGTCTGCAGCACGAGTACGGCGGAGAACACGAAACTATAGCTGCCAAATGCCGCCGGCGACAGCAGTCGCGTATAAGCATAGATCATCGCGACCGAAACCATCGCCGGAATCGCGTTCGAAGGAATATAGCCGAAGATCTGGCGATACACGAAAGAGCTGCCTCGCGAGCAAAGTTGACAGAGCCGGTGCAGTCGTCGGCCGTTACACTACCGCTGGTTGAGCAAGTTGCTCGCTGCGCTCGTCACATGAGATAACCCGATGCAAACTCAGGGAGATCCGATCTCCGGTGAGCAGGATCATGAACGACCGACACGGACGAAACCAAATCACGTTGCCATGACGGCGATCGTTCCATTCTTCCCCTCGCCGGCCAGAGAAGACGGCGGGGGACAAGGGGATGACACCTGCATACGTGGGGCTTACCGCATTGACCGACCGCGTCCGCTCGGATGAGCTGGCCGTGGTGGCCGCCGCTTTGCAAACCCAGGTCATGCGCGATTTCGCTCCCGAATGGGGCGTCGGTGCGGTGGTCGCAGCGGTTCCGTTCGAGGCCATTCCGGCCGGGTATATTCCCCTGATCGTGCAGGACACGCTGGAAGCCTTGGGCAGCAACGGATTTCATCGGACCCGCGGTGACGATACGCCATACATGATGGTGCCTTATGGTCCGAACTGGTCGCTGGCAGCCAGTCACGAGCTGTTGCGGATGCTTGCCAACCCCACTGGATCGGCCCGCCGCCCCGGACCGTCATGCCTGTCCGGGCAAGGCACCGTCGAATACCTGATTGATGTCTGTGCGCCTTGCCAGGATGTTTCCGCCGCATATGCGATTGACGGTGTGCCAGTATCGGATTTCTGCCTCCGGTCGTTCTTCGGGGCCTCGCGGCAGGCTGGCAGCTTCACCGGTTCTGTGCGGACGGCGTTCGAGCCGGCTGCCAATGGTGTCGCCACCTGGCTTGCCGACGACGCGCTGCTGTATCAGGCACGTGCGGATCAGCAGGGGAGGATCCAGGTGCATGGCGGCTTTTCCCCGGCGAATCGTGCACGAATGCTGTTCCGAGAGATGGTGGATACGCTGACACCGGACAGGCTGTCTCGGCTGTCGAACGCCCCACGGACGCATCGCCTTGTGGAAGCGGAGCAGAACGCACGCCGAGTACGGTTGGCCAACCTGACCCGGTTTGGTGAGGACATCGCCTGGCGCTTCGGCCACGCATCGGTAGATTCAGCGGGCGCGGTACCGCGCCGGGAGGCCCGACGCGTGAAATCCTATACTTCCAACGGCATCCAGCAACGCAAAAACAAAGATGCGGAGATCTCGGTCCGCCATGCGTCCTGATCGATCGGTAACCGGGCCGGGGGACCGTTATCCAAATGGTGACGGAAGCGCCGGCCCTAACTGAATCCTCCCCGCGCCGCCACCGGCCACAGGCATTCCACCCGTCCGTTGCGTACTCCGACATACCAGTCGAACTTGTCGACCGTCGGATCGCAGTGGCCAGGCACCAGGCGCAACTTCTCCCCCACCTTCGGGGCAGCCGTTTCGCTTCCGTATTGCAGCTTGCCGTGCTCGTCAGAGGCACTCGTGTAGCGAATATCCGGCCGCTCCCAAACCGTCGGCAGCCCGGAATCAACCGCCACCGCCTTATGTCCGGCGTCCAGCGCCGCGACACCTGGTTGACCCTGGCTCATCACCGAGGACAGCACGAACAGCGCATGCCGGAACGTTCTGACCGGCCCACCCGCCTCGTCCAAATTCCGAGCATAGTCGGCGTCCATGAAGATGTAGCTGCCAGCTTGCATTTCGGTGTAAACGCCGGATTTCGATTCGAGTTCGAACGTTCCAGTCCCGGCGCCGCCCACGATCGCACAATCCAATCCCTGCTGGCGAAGCTGCTCGACCGTCCGGCGCGACGCATCGACCGCGCCACCGATCAGGGTCCGCCGCTCCGCCGGCGTGCGTTTGTGCTGGGCACTGCCGTGATACGCCTGCAACCCGCCGAAAATCAGATGCTTCGAGGCGGCGATGCGACCAGCCAGAGCGACCGCGTCCGGCCCCGGCTGAACGCCGCACCGGCCGGCACCGACATCGATCTCCACCAGCACCGTCATACGGATGCCGGCATCGCGGGCGGCCGTCTCGATCGCCGCCACCTGGCCGGCATCGTCGGCACAGACCGCGACCTTGGCGATCCGTGACAGCGCGCACAACCGCGCCAGCTTGGCCGCCCCGACAACTTCGTTGCTGACCAGGATGTCGGGAATGCCGCCCCACGCGAGCACCTCCGCCTCGCTCACCTTCTGCACGCAGTTGCCGACCGCCCCACGCGCCATCTGCAGCTTGGCGATCACCGGCGATTTGTGCGTCTTGGCATGCGCCCGCAGCTTGACCCCAGTGGGCGCCAGCAACGCGGCCATGGTGTCGAGGTTCGACTCGAACGCATCAAGGTCAATGACCAGGGCGGGGGTATCGATCTCATCCTCACGCATGCCGGGGGCGGCGGGGGGCACTTGCAGCA
>JAQGHW010000325.1 GCA_028291505.1 Rhodopila sp.
GTCAGGAACTTCTTGGCCGTCGTCGGCACCGCCGAATAGTAACCCTGCTTGGCGATGAAGCCGCCCTGCCAGCCCGAGTTGAACCAGTTCATGTACTCATAGGCGCAATCGAGCTTGATCCCGCTGAGATGGGCCATCGGCGCCAGGCCGACGAACCAGCCGCGATAGCCTTCCTTGAGCGGCACGTAGTAGCAGTCGATGCCGCGCGAGCGCACCGCGGTGACGGCCGGCGACCACATCGACTGGATCACCACCTCGCCCGAGGCCATCAGGTTCACCGACTGGTCGAACGACGTCCAGAATGAGCGGAACTGACCCGACTGCTTGACGTCCAGCATGATCTTGACGGTCTTGTCGATCTCTTCCTTCGTCATGTTGCCTTTGTTGCCGTACTTGACATCGCCGCGCGCCTCCAGCGCCATCGCGACATCGATCACGCCGATCGCCGGGTTGTCCTGAATCGCCGCCTTGCCCTTGAACTCCGGGCTCAGCACGTCCGCCCAGCTATCGATCTTGCGTCCGATCAGATCGGGACGAATCCCCAGCGTATCGCCGTTGGTAACCGTCGGAATCGCGTTCAGCCAGTCGCTCTGCGCACCGCCGGTGGCCTTGGCGCCCGTCGCATCGGTCGCATACAGCACCATCGTCGGCGTGATCCCCTGCTGCACCAGCTTACGCCCATCCGGGTATTCGCCCTTGGTGAACAGCGGAATCGTCTGGTCCATATACTTGAACTTCGACACCGGAATCGTCCGCAGCACGTTCCGCCCGACCAGGTAACGCATATAGACGATGCTCACATCCGCGCAGTCGATCGAACTGGACTGCGAAAGGAAGCGGTTCAGCAGGTCGGCATTCTCCGCCGCCTGCATCTGCACCGTGAACCCCAGGTCCTTGCTCGCCTGTTCGGCGATCGCCGGGATGGCGGTGACCGGCGGCCCGGCATGACGCAGCACCACGTCCTTGATGTTCTGTGCCCAGATGGTCGGGAAACCACCGATCGCCCCCGACCCCACCGCCGCACCCGCGCCTGCCAGTAACGCTCGGCGGGAGACGCCCTTGGACCGCGGCTTGGTGATGCCTGACGTCATGATGCCTGTTATCCTCGGCTCGTGTTCGGGGAGCAATTACGCCGGGACCATAGATCGAACAGACATTCGCTGCAATGCAACATAAACGATTTTCGCTCATGAAACTTGCGAAATACAAGGATATGACTATAATACAGGCACAAACGCCCTAATATAAGGCATATACTGCTCTATCCACGAGCACCCCTGCCGACGGCAACAGCCCTCCCCGACAGCCGTATTCATGGTAACATCGGCCCCGGCGTCACCAACGGGCGGACCAAGATGACCATCCTGATTGCCGGCGGCGGCATCGCCGGGCTGACGGCCGCGCTCAGCCTGCACCAGATCGGCGTCCACTGCCGCGTCTTCGAAACCGTATCTACACCTCAGCCACTCGGCGTCGGCATCAACCTGCTGCCCCATGCCGTCCGCGAGCTGTCCGAACTCGGCCTACACGACGCCCTGGCCGAAACCGCCATCCCGACCGCCGAACTGGCCTACTACAACAGGCACGGCCAGCCCATCTGGTCCGAACCCCGCGGGCTGCAGGCCGGCTACAACTGGCCGCAATTCTCCATCCACCGCGGCGAACTGCAACTGATCCTGCTGCAGGCAGCCCGGGAACGCCTCGGTGCCGGCCGCATCCTGACCGGCCATCATCTGTCCGGCTGGGAAGACACCGGCACCGGCGTTCGGGCACATTTTATCGACCGGCGAACAAATCTGCGGTTTCCCGATGCCCACGGCGACCTGCTGATCGCGGCCGACGGCATCCACTCCGCCGTCAGGGCCACGCTCTACCCGAACGAGGGCCCACCGATCTGGAACGGAGCCATCCTGTGGCGAGGCACCACCCGCGGCAGCCCCTTCCTGACCGGACGCAGCATGATCATGGCCGGCCACGAGTTCCAGAAATTCGTCGCCTATCCCATCTCCCGCACCGCCGCCGACCAGGGCGAGGCGGTCATCAACTGGATCGCCGAACGGAAATTCCAGCCCAACCATGCCAGGCAACGAGAAGACTGGAATCGCCCCGGCAACCTTGCTGACTTCCTGCCCCAGTTCGCCAACTGGCGCTTCGACTGGCTCGACGTCCCGGCGGTGATCCAGGCCGCCAGCCCCTGCTTCGAATACCCGATGGTGGACCGAGACCCGCTGGATCGCTGGACCTTCGGACGCACGACGCTGATCGGCGACGCGGCGCACCCGATGTATCCGATCGGCTCTAACGGCGCCTCCCAGGGGATCCTCGACGCCCGCGTACTGGCCCGCGAGATCCGCCGTCTCGGTCCCACCCCCGAAGCGCTGGCGGCATACGAGGCCGAACGCCGCCCCGCCACAGCGAAGATCGTGCTGGCCAACCGCGCCAACGGCCCCGAACAGGTGATGCAACTGGTGGAACAGCGCGCCCCCGCTGGGTTCGCCCGGGTCGAGGACGTCCTGACCCCAGCCGAACTCGAAGACACCGCCGCCGGATACAAACGCATCGCCGGCTTCGACAAGGATGCCCTGAACGCCCGAGGCCCGATCATCTGACCGGCCGCGGTCCCATCTACCGCCCGAGCCCGATCCCCACCCACCCAAAATCGTCCCCAACCCCAATTCCTTAACCGGATCTTAGCCTATTCCTGCGCCACTGCCCCAGCACTTGCCGAGGCAGCCGGACCGAGCATGGAAGAGATCGCAGCCGAACCCCTCAAACCCAACGTGGCTAAATTCACCGACATCCCCGGCCGGAAATCACTGCTGTGGAGCCTCGCCGTCCCCACCTGCTTGGTTGTCGCCCTGGTCGTCGTAGCCGTCGCCCTCTTCACCCCAACCGCCGTGGTGGACGCCGCCCTCGACGACGCCGTCATGCGCAGCGTGCAGACCGCCGAACAAATGCGCACCCTGCGCGCCTTCTACTCCGAACACGTCGTCGCCGCTGCCGTCCGATCCGGCACCAGGGCCTCCGCCACCTACAAAACCGAACCGGCCTCAATCCCGGTGCCAACAACCTTCGTCCTCGACGTGGCCGAAGCCTTCAGCACCGAATCCGTAAAAGTCCGCCTCGTCAGCCCCTATCCCTGGCCCATCCGCGCCGGCCGCGTCCTCGACGACTACGAGCAACGGGCCTGGAACCACCTCGCCACCATCCCGGACGGCCGCTTCGTGCGCCGCGAACAGGTCGCCGGCCGAGCGGTCCTCCGCGTCGCCATCAGTGACCGAATGGATGCAAGCTGCGTCGCGTGCCACAACACCAACCCGCTGTCGCCGAAGAAGGACTGGAAGGTCGGCGATGTCCGCGGCCTCATCGAGG
>JAQGHW010000890.1 GCA_028291505.1 Rhodopila sp.
TGTGGAAGTCGCCGCGATGGACCAGCCAGTAGGGGGCGCCGACACGTTCGACCGAGCTCTGCCCAAGGTCGAAGGCGGGCCAACATTGGCCGGTCGTTCCGAGACGGATTTCCTTGGTGGTTGCCGCGCAGACGACTTGCTGCATCGCCGCTTCAAGGCCGAGGGCGATCAGAATACGGGTCCCATTGGCGCCGAGTTGCACACCGGCGCCGACCTCCCTCAGTTCGGTGGCCTGTTCGAACACCCGCACGTCGTGGCCCCGTTGGATCAGGGCCAGTGCGGCGGTCAGCCCGCCCAGACCGGCGCCCGCGATGAGGATGTCAGCCATTCCGTCTCCCCTATTTGGCTACCGGGTCACTACAGCATCCTAACCCCGGCCGCACGGGATACTCGATTCACAGTGGCAACCCCAACCAAGACAGCACCGCGGCGACGAGGTCCTGCACCGGGGCCTCGGAATCGAGCCGCAGCACTGGGGCCGGCTGGTCGGCTAGCCATGCCTCATGCGTCACCAGGCCACGTCGTAATGATCCGGCGGTGTCGTAAGCCTCCGCCCAGGCAATGAACGCGGCATTGATCGCGGCCATGTCGCCGGCGGGCAGAATGCGGGCGCCGAAGCGGGCGGCTTCGCGCCGCCGCAGGCGGACCATGCGCACCGCGGGATCAAGCCGCAGGAACACCACAAGGTCGCAGTGTGGTTCCAGCGGCGCCGCCCATTTGGTCGCAGCACCGGAAAATACCCAATGGCCGTTGACGGGAAGCCTGCGCAACAGCAGCGCCTGCCTCTCCTCGGTTGGGCGCAGCGTGGTGTAGGGCGGGTCCGTCGGCAGCCAATAGAGGCTATCGGAATCGGTATGCGGTACCCCGAGGCGCCGAGCGAGCGCGGAGCCAAGGGTCGATGTGCCGGAGCCGGAGGCTCCCAGGATATGAATCCGGGGCATATGGCGCGAATTAGCGCGGTTCGGGGTGGGAGGGAAGCGGGCAGGGCTTGCCCGCCTTCGGTGATCGGCGCGGGCGAGGGTATGGCCGTTCACGCCGGCGACCGGTGGGGCAGAAGCCCCCTGCCCCGGCCACGGGGTTCAAGCGCTCTTGCCCTTGGCGCGCGGTGTGGCTCTGATCCAAGAGAGAACCAAAGGGAGGACACGATGCAATTCGAACAGATCGCCTACGAGGTCAAAGGCACCACCGCGATCGTAACCTTGAATCGACCGGAGCGGCGCAATGCCCT
Source organism: Rhodopila sp. (assembly GCA_028291505.1). Lineage (GTDB taxonomy): Bacteria > Pseudomonadota > Alphaproteobacteria > Acetobacterales > Acetobacteraceae > Rhodopila. Next base: position 1,229 of record JAQGHW010000890.1, read on the forward strand.
CAGCGGCAAGTTGCTACGGGAACTGAACGCGGCGCTGCGGGAGGCGGACGAATACAACCCGGTGCACTGCGTAGTGTTGCGCGGTGCCGGTCCACATTTCTGTGCCGGCGCTGACCTGAACGAATTTTCGTCGGGCCGTGGGCCGGAATATCGCGGCCGCGCCGAGATCGATGACGACGTCTGGCGGCTGGAGCAAGGCCAGAAGCTGCGGGTCGAATTGTTCGACATGCATAAGCCGGTGATCGCCCAGGTGCATGGGACGTGTATCGGGATCGGGACGGAGTTGGCGTGGTTCTGCGATATGATCATCGTCGCCGATGACGCCCGCATCGGCTTTCCGCCGGTTCGCGACCTGGGAACGCCGCCGGGCAGCATGTGGCTGTATCATTGCGGGCCGCAATGGGCGAAACGCTTGCTGTTGACTGGGGATTCGTTGAGCGGCAAGGATGCGGCCGAGGTCGGACTGGCATTGAAATCGTATCCGGCGGAGGAGCTTGAGGCGGAGGTCATGCGGCTGGCGGACCGGATGGGCCTGGTGGATCCGCATTTACTTTCGGCCAACAAACGGCTGGTCAATCTGGGCCTGGAGCTGATGGGCGCGCGCACTCTGCAGCGCATCGGGGCGGAGATCGACGCTCGGGGGCATCTGGCACCAAAGGCGATGGCGTTCAAGGCGACGATGCGGGAGCATGGGGTGAAGCATGCATTCCAGAAGCGGGATTCGGCGTTTGGCAGCGGGTATGCGGCGGTGCGGGGACGCGATCCCGACTGAAGCCTTCGGCCGAGCGATCGTGCCCGACGTGATAGGGGATCGCTCCGACCTGCGACGATTGAAGCGATCAGCGCTGGTGTTCGGCCAGCCGGTGAAGCACCCGATCCGGTTTCAGCGGCAGGTCGTGGCAGCGCCGTCCGCTGGCGTCGGCCCATAGCCGCCCCCGGAGTGCGGTGTGATCCGCGCCTAAGCGAAATGGCCGTGCGCCGGGGTGGTGTGGATCATCGCCACCGCCATCCCCTGACCCAGCCGCCAGAATGTGCAGAGTGGTCCTGCATCTGAGGCCCCGCCGCTGCGCCTCGATGAGGTCCAGACATTGCCCGAGGCCATGGCTGCCCATCGCCAGGCCGTCGTGCATTGCTTCGTCCGGCCCGATAACGTTGCGCCGGCGCAATTCAAACCGATCTCGATCCCCCGTCTCCGAATCCACGGCGAACCCCGTCTGACTCAATCCATAGCCGCGGAAGGTACTTCCAGGCACAGTGTTGGTGTAGCCGGCGTAGCCTCGGCCCAAAGTAATCGCATTTTTGCAGTGTGTATGACCCTCGTCTCTCCAATCTGGCCGCATGTGCAGGGACCGCGATTATACCGGCATATCATGCATCTCATTCCGGTCGCGCTGGCCGCATATGTTGGGATCGACCGGTGTCATCTCGCCATTCGACACCGGTTGCGCGGCTCGGTATGGGATTCTCAACACGGAGAAGGACGAGGGCCACGAAGGGCCGTGAAGAACGAGGGCCTTGGCAATCGACGAAGCGCCGCAGGGTGATTCCGGAGGCCTCACGGCATGGAAGTTCCTGGCCGGCGGCATATGAACCGTTCAAGCGCGCTTCCACGACGATTAGTTCGGTCGGACTTCGATGCGCGAACATACTCACTTTGGCCCTTATTCGTCCTCCGTGTTGAAATTGAAGGAGGAATGAACGAACACGGGCTTGACACGGGCCCACCCTGCCGGTGCCGGCGCGCGGACCGGACGTCCGGCTGCGGCCGCCGATGCGCCCGCCCGGTTGGCTGACCTTGAATGGTTCGCACGTATTCCTGGTCAAATGCAATGTGATGCGATCTATTTCCGGCCGTCGCCTAAGCCGCGCGCACCCCGATACGTACTGCCAGTGCGGTCACGTCGTCCGC
>JAQGHW010000939.1 GCA_028291505.1 Rhodopila sp.
CCGAGGCCTACGCAAAAATGGTTCACTACGGGTGCCAGCCGCTCCGCTGCTTCCCGTGCGCCGGCGTTCGCTTCGGCCAGTCTGGCGGCGGCGGTCCTGGCTCGCGCGGCTACGGCGGGCCAGTCCAGTCCGAACAGCATTCCGTCGCGCAGCACAAAGCGCCCGCCGATCATGACGTCGCGGACGGCGGCCCCGTCCTCGGTGTTCACCAACTGGTTCACCGCATTGTTGAGCGGGACCAGGTTGATGTGGTCCAGATCCAGGAACACCAGGTCAGCCTTGAAGTTTGGTGCGATGCGGCCGATCAGGTTGCTCATGCCGAGTACCGCCGCGCTGCCCTCGGTGGCCATGCGCAGGGCTTCGCCGGCGCCGATCCAGTCTTCGGGTGCGCGGTCGAACACGCGGGAGACGTACGCGGCGAATCGCGTTGCCTCGAACATGTTCTGGTTGTCGGAGGACGATGAGCCATCGGTCCCGACGCCGACCGTCACCCCGCCGGCGATTGCCCGCCGCATGTCGGCGATGCCGTTGCCCAGCCGCAGGTTCGATCCGGGGTTATGCGCCAGCGCCCCGCCATGCCGAGCGATCATTTCGATCTCGGAGTCGTCGATCCAGATGGCGTGGGCGCCGCTGAACCCGGGTCCGAGCAGTCCCATCCGGTCCAGGTGTGCCGTCAGGGTCATGCCGTATTGTTGCAACGCTCCGGCCCGCTGCACTGCCGATTCCGCCAGGTGGGTTTGTATTGGCAGGCCGAACTCGGTCGCCAGATCGCGGCAGCCGCGCATGAATTCATCCGAACAGTGTAACGGGATCGTCGGCGCGATGCCGAGGCGGATCTGGTCGTTCGGATAGGACCAGGACAGCGCCGCCGCGCGGATCGGCGCCAGGATCGTCTCGGCTGACGCAGAACGCATCGCCTCGGCCACGGGACGCAACTCCGGCGGGAATGCATTCAGGAGACCGGGTATGGCCTGATAGAACGTGCGATCGGCGATCATGGGGGAGATCACCGCGCGCATCCCGACATCCGAATAGGCCCGCGCCACATCGCTTAGGGCCTCGACGCTTGGCACCGGCAGCATCGCCGACAGGTCGTAACAGGCGGTGCAACCTTTGCGTATCATTTCCACCGCGGTCAGCAGGGTGGACAGGTATCGATCCTCACCGGTGCGGGCGCCGTTGACCCACGGGCCGGCATTCAGCAGCAACTCCAGCGACCAGCGGTCACCGACGCCCTTGCCAAGGCCGCCATGGCCGTGGGTGTGCGCGTTGACCAGACCCGGAATGATCAGCCGGCCGGTCGCGTCGATCCGCTGCGGCGCTTGCGCGGTGTTCGGCGGCTCGATGGCGGCGATGCAGTCGCCTTGCAGCACGATGTCGGCCGGCCTGGCTGTGGTTTCGCCCCGGGCGAGCACCAGTCCGCCGGAGATGACAACGCGATCGGTTTGCATGGCTCGCTCCTGATGTGATCGACCGACAGCCTACGCGGTGGCGCCAGGACTTCAACGTCCTTGCGTTCCGGTAGCCGATCGGCGCAGCGTTCAGCCTGGATCGGGAAAACCCGGCCAGTCTCGGGGAGGACGGCCGATGCGGCGCATAATCGCTTGTCTTGTGGCTGCCAGTGCGCTGGCGGCGGCGAATAGTCCGGCCATGGCACAGAAGCGCGGCGGCACGTTGATCGTTCCCCATATCGACACGCCGCCGAGTCCGTCGATCCAGGAGGAAGCGACGGCCTCGGTCGTCATTCCCTTCATGCCGCTGTTCAACAACCTGGTCCTGTTCGACCAGCACATCGCCCAGCACAGCCTGGAAACCATCCGTCCCGAACTGGCCAGCGCCTGGAAGTGGAGCGATGACGGCACTGCGCTGACCTTCACCCTGCGCCAGGGGGTGAAATGGCACGACGGTGTGCCGTTTACCTCGGCTGACGTGAAATGCACCTGGGACATGGTTTCTGGACTTGTCCCGGGCAAGATCAGGAAAAGCCCGCGACAGACCTGGTGGACCAACCTGAAGGAAATCACGGTTGACGGGGACTACGAGGCGACCTTCCACCTGAAGCGCCCGCAACCGTCGTTCATTGCGCTGCTGGCGGCTGGATGGTCGCCGGTCTATCCGTGCCATGTCCCGTCCGCGACCATGCGGACCAAACCGATCGGCACCGGACCGTTCCGGTTCGTCGAATACCGCCTGAACGAGAGTATGCGCCTGGAGCGCAATCCGGATTACTGGAAGCCTGGACTGCCGTACCTGGACGCCATCGAATACCGCATCGTCCCCAACCGCGCCACCCGCATGCTGGGATTTATCTCCGGAACGTTCGACATGACGTTTCCGACGGACGTTTCGGTGCCGTTGCTGCGCGACATCAAGCAGCAGGACCCCGAAGCGCACTGTGAGCTGCGACGCACCAACGTCAATACCAACCTGATCATCAACCGCGATTCGCCGCCGTTCGACAACCCCGACATACGGCGCGCCCTGGCGCTGGCGATCGACCGCAAAGCCTTCAACGACATCATCAATGAGGGCCAGGGCCGCATCGGCGGGTCCATGCTGCCTCCGCCCGAAGGCGTGTGGGGCATGCCGGATGAGGTACTGCAAACGCTGACCGGATATGGGCCCGACGTGGCCAAGAACCGGGCGGAGGCGCAGGCGATCATGAAGCATTTGGGATACGACCCGGGCAATATGCTGAAGACGAAGATCTTCACCCGCAACATCAATACGTTTCGCGATCCCGCACTGATCC
>JAQGHW010000333.1 GCA_028291505.1 Rhodopila sp.
CCCCCGCGTCGGAGCCAGCCGCTGCGCAGGAGGCCGGCCACGACTGAACCGGGCGCAGCTTCCGCGGAGCCAGTTTCCGGCGATGCAGCCTGCACCGGGGAAGCGCGAGACAGCGACCGGCCTGATGATGACGAAGCGGAACCGGAGACGGGTCCGCTCCGCCGCTGCATCATCACGCGGGATCGGTTGCCGAAGGAGCGGATGATCCGCTTCGTCGTTGGGCCGGACCGGCAGATCGTCCCCGACCTGACTGCAAGGCTGCCCGGACGGGGAATATGGTTGAGCGCTTCCGCGGATGTGTTAGAGTCCGGCAGCCTCCAGGAAGACGGACGGCAAAAAGACAAGCGGGGCGACGGCACTCAACGCCACCTCGCACGCGCATTCGCCAGGGCCGCACGCGGCCCCGTATCGGTGCCATCTGATCTTTCTGTCCTGATTCAGGCGGCGCTGGTCCGCAGGATCGGCGAATGTCTCGGCCTCGCCCGACGCGCCGGGCAGGCGGTGGCCGGATACGAAAAGGCGCGCGAGGCTTTAACGACTGGTCGGTATCGGCTGGTCCTGCAGGCGTCGGATGGCAGCGAGGCGGAGCGTGCGCGCTTCCTCTCCGGTTTCGGGCCCGCTTCGGACCTTGGGCCAGGACTGACGATTATCGATCCGCTCCCGGGTCAGGCCCTGGGACGCGTCTTCGGTCGAGACTATGTAGTGCACGTCGCGGTCGCGCCGGGCAAATTGGCGGAGTCGCTCGTCGTGGAAGCGGGCAGGCTGGCCGGATTGAGGAACGGGTCCGCAAGGGCCATGGGGTCCGCAAGGGCCACGGGGCGGGAAACCGCCTCGGTGAACGATGTAGCGGGTGCTAACGAATAAACATGAGCGAAAGCAACGATCAGGACGGCGGCAAGGGGCGGCTCTCTCTTCGTCCGGCAGGACGTTTGGAACTGGGACGAACCGTCGATGCCGGTTCCGTCCGGCAGAGCTTCAGCCACGGCCGGTCAAAGGTCGTGCAGGTGGAAGTGCGCAAGAAGCGTGCGCCCCTGCCGAACCCTTCGGCCGCCGCGGGTGCACCGCCGCCGCCACCAGCCGGTGCGGCCCCCGCACCACGGCCGGTAGTCCAGCCAGGCCGTCCGGCTCCCGGTGCCGGCCGCGCATTGACCGCCACCGAACAGGCCGCGCGCCAGCGCGCCCTGGTCGAGCAGCAGCGCGACGCTGCCAGGCGCGAAGCCGAACGGCGCGAGCAGGAGACGATTTCGATCCTCTCCGCCGCCGAGGAAGCGCGCCGCCGCGAAACCGAAGCCCGCAAGGCGGCTGAGGAAGAAGCCAGGCGAGCAGAAGAACAGGCCGTCCGCGACAAGCTCGAAGCCGAGGCCAAACGTGCGGCCGATGCCGCCGCCGCGGCTGCCTCCGTCGCGCGTGGGCCAGCCGGCGACGATGACCATGGCGAAGAAACCGCCCAGCAGGCCGCCCCGCCGCCGGCGCCCGCACCGCAACCGGCTCAGCCCGTGGCCAAGGCCCCAACCGGCCGAACCCCGGCACCCGGCCAGCAGCCGGCGCCGTCCGCGGCCACCGAAACGCTGCGCCTGCGCGCCACACGTCCCGAGGACGAGGATGACGGACGCCCGATCCGGCGCACCGGCGCTGGCGGCGTTCCAGCCCGCAAGCCGCCCGTCGTCGCTCCGAAAGGCGGCACCAACGATCGCCGCCGCGCCGGCCGCATCGACGTCCAGGCAGCGATCGAGGGCGAGGACGAAAAGGTCCGCTCGCTGGCCTCGGTCCGCCGGCAGCGCGAACGCGAACGCCGTCAGCAGGAACTGGACCGGCTGCGTTCGGATCAGGTCAAGGTCGTGCGCGACGTCATCCTGCCGGAACAGATCACCGTGCAGGAACTGGCCAACCGTATGGCCGCCCGAGCGCCGGAGGTCATCAAGGCCCTGATGAAGATGGGCGTGATGGCGACCATCACCCAGTCGCTCGATGCCGACACCGCCGAACTCGTGGTGCAGGAATTCGGCCACCGCGCCCGCCGCGTCTCCGAATCCGACGTCGAACTCGGCCTCGAAGGCCATGCCGACGAAGATACCGATCTGTTCACCCGGCCCCCGGTCGTCACCATCATGGGCCACGTCGACCACGGCAAGACCTCGCTGCTCGATGCCCTGCGCTCCACCGACGTCGTGTCGGGTGAGGCTGGCGGCATCACCCAGCACATCGGCGCCTACCAGGTGACGATGCACGGCGGTGAAAAGATCACCTTCATCGACACGCCGGGCCATGAGGCGTTCACAGCCATGCGTATGCGTGGCGCCTCGGTAACCGATATCGTGGTGCTCGTCGTGGCCGCCGATGACGGCGTCATGCCGCAAACCATCGAGGCGATCCGCCATGCGAAGGCGGCCAACGCGCCGATCATCGTGGCCATCAACAAGATGGACAAGCCGGACTCCGACCCGACCCGGGTGCGGCAGGAACTGCTCAGCTACGACGTCGTCGTCGAGGACATGGGCGGTGAAACCCAGGACGTGCCCGTCTCGGCGCTGAAGAAAACCGGCCTCGACAAGCTTGAGGAAGCGATCCTGCTGCAGGCCGAAATCCTCGACCTGAAATCCAACCCGCACCGTTCGGCGGAGGGCACGGTCATCGAAAGCCGGCTCGATCGCGGTCGCGGCCCGGTCGGCACCGTACTGGTGCAACGCGGCACCCTGGAGCAAGGCGACATAGTCGTGGCTGGCTCCGAATGGGGCCGGGTGCGCGCGATGCTCGACGATAAGGGCAAGCCGATGACGATGGCCGGACCATCGACGCCGGTCGAAATCCTCGGCCTGAGCGGCGCGCCGCCCGCCGGTGAGCCCTTCGTCGTCGTCGAGAACGAAAGCCGCGCTCGGGAAATCACCGAATTCCGCGAACGCCGGC
>JAQGHW010000045.1 GCA_028291505.1 Rhodopila sp.
GAAAGCCACTTCAAGACATTGAAGTACCAGCCAACCTTCCCGCGTTGTTTCGGCTGTATCGAGGACGCCAGGCAGTTCTGCCGTATGTTCTTCATGTGGTATAATCAAGCGCATCACCATGTCGGCCTCGGCTTGATGACGCCGGATCAGGTTCATTATCGACAGGCCGATGAAATCCATGCAGCCCGGCAGGTCACGCTCAACCATGCCTTCGAAGCCCACCCCGAACGCTTCGTCAAACAACCACCCAAACCCCCCGACAAGCCAACCGCCGTCTGGATCAACCCACCGCAAATCAAAGCCGCCCAGGCAACCCTAAACTAAACAAAAAACTGTCTCAAAGTCGTTGACACGTTCCGTACAGCTCGGGACGGTCGCGCCAACGACAGTCGAATTTCAGCACATTGAGAATGCTGCTGATCAATTCGCGGTTGCGACCGAATTGACCCCTCGACGCCGCATCGGGATCAGCGCTTCGATCGGCACCCACTGCTCATCGTTCAGCCAGAATTCGTTCGCCATTGACCCTTTTCCCTCAAACCGGGGAGTTGAACCGCACCCAGTCGAGCCGCGGCTAGCGTTAATTGAGTCCCAGCCTAGCCCACGCGGTTCCGCACCAGGTCGGTAACCACGCCTGGATCGGCGAGTGTCGAGGTGTCCCCTAGACTGTCCGTTTCGTTGGCCGCGATCTTGCGCAGGATCCGGCGCAAGATCTTGCCACTGCGGGTCTTCGGCAGCGCCGGTGCCCACTGGATAGCGTCCGGCGAGGCGATCGGGCCAATTTCCTTGCGAACCCAGGCGATAAGCGCGTTGCGCAATGCCTCGGTGGGTTCCTCATCGGCGTTCAGCGTGACGTAGGCGTAGATGCCCTGACCCTTAATGTCGTGAGGGAACCCGACGACCGCGGCTTCCGCGACCTTTGGGTGGGCGACCAACGCGCTTTCGACCTCGGCGGTACCCATGCGATGGCCGGAGACGTTGATCACGTCATCGACCCGGCCAGTGATCCAGTAGTATCCGTCGCCGTCACGGCGAGCGCCATCGCCGGTAAAATAAAGGCCCTTGAACGTCGAGAAATAGGTCTGGATGAATCGCTCATGGTCACCGAACACCGTGCGCATCTGGCCAGGCCAGGAGTCGCTGATGCACAGGTTACCCTCGACCGCACCGGCTAGTTCATTGCCTTCGCCATCGACCAGCAACGGCTGAACTCCGGGCAGGGGCAACGTAGCTGAACCGGGCTTGAGGATGGTCGCGCCCGGAAGGGGACTGATCAGGATGCCTCCTGTTTCGGTTTGCCACCAGGTATCGACGATCGGACATCGTTTCTCACCGATAACATTGTAATACCACAGCCACGCTTCCGGGTTGATCGGCTCGCCGACGCTGCCAAGTAGCCGAAGCGATTTCCGAGAGGTTCTCTTGACCGGAGCTTCGCCGTCTCGCATCAGGGCGCGGATGGCCGTTGGCGCCGTGTAGAAGATACTGACCTGATGTTTGTCGATCACTTGCCAGAAACGGCTGCTATCAGGGTAGTTCGGGATGCCCTCGAACATCAGTGTGGTGGCGCCGTTCGCGAGCGGACCGTACAGAATGTAAGTGTGGCCGGTGACCCAACCTACGTCGGCGGTGCACCAGTAGACTTCGCCACGTTGGTAATCGAAAACCTTCTCGTGCGTGTAGCTGGCCCAAACCAGATAGCCGCCGGTGGTGTGCAGCACGCCCTTTGGCTTTCCGGTGCTGCCCGAAGTGTAAAGGATGAAAAGCGGGTCCTCGGCCGACATCGGTTCGGGGGGGCAGTCGGGCGATGCGGCGGCCAGCAGCGCGGTATAGTCGAGGTCTCGGTCGTCTACATTATCGACCGCAGCACCGGTAATCGTGGCGACGATGACATTCCTCACCCCTGGGCAGGCTTTCAGCGCCGCGTCGGCGTTCGCCTTAAGCGGCACCGCGCGTCCGCCACGGCGGCCCTCGTCGGCCGTAATCAGCAGGGTAGAATCGCAGTCTTGGATCCTATTGGCCAGGCTGTCTGGGGAAAAGCCGCCGAACACCACCGAGTGGATTGCGCCGATCCTTGCGCACGCGAGCATGGCGACCGCGGCTTCCGGCACCATCGGCAGGTAGATCGTCACCCGGTCACCGGGTTTGACGCCGAGCGACTTCATTGCGTTGGCGAGGCGGCATACCTGATCATGGAGCTCCCGATATGTAATGTGGCGACTGACATTCGGATCATCGCCTTCCCAAATGATCGCGATCGCGTCGGCACGTTCGGCAAGGTGCCGGTCGAGGCACGAGACCGAGGCGTTCAGCACCCCATCCTCGAACCACTTGATCGATACGTCGCCGGAGAAGCTGGTGTTCTTGATCTTGCTCGGGAACGTCATCCAGGCGATCCGCTCGGCCTCCTTCGCCCAGTAGACGTCCGGATTGGTCGCGGCTTGTTGAAAGGCCTCAGCGTACCCGGCGGCATTCACGTGTGCCGTCTGAGCGAAATCGGATCGGATCGGAAAGATCTGTTCCTGGGTCGGTGCGTTTTCTGCCACGGACATTTTCCCTGCTGCGCTGAAGCTTCCCTGCGCCAGAGTGGTCCGAATTCAACCGCCACGCGGCACGTGGATAAATCCATCCTGGATTACCACATGGACTGGCGTCAACTCATCGCCTCGGCACGGTCCTGAAATACACGTCCCGGTGGCTATGGTGAACTGGGCACCATGCGTCGCGCAAATAAGATAGCGTCCGTCGGCCGACAGGAAACGGTCGGGGGTCCAGTCCAACGGCGTACCGATATGCGGGCAAGCATTCTCGTACACGTAGACCTGGTCACCTTGGCGGATAGCAACCAAGCTGGTGAATGCGCCTTCCGTACCCGGAAACCCCTTGGCGCCGTTTTCCGGGATCTCGGCGACCCGGCATAGCGCTCGCATTTTCGTCCGCATCAGATTTTCCATCCGCCCATTCTGCATATCTTTTCCCAGTGCGGCTTCGAGATGGGCATGACCGAGAGCCGCGACATGCGCACCAGCGGCATGTCGGCCAAGCTGGGGTCGGCTTTAATATCGATCAGCGTAACCGGCTTGGGCAGGGGCCGCACTGCCTTCATATCTACGCACACCCAGTCGCCGCTTTCCGCCGTCGGATCGGGATAGGCCTCGCGGGCGACCTTCACGATGCCGACGATCTGCTTGCCGACATTCGAGTGGTAGAAGAACGCGAGGTCGCCCTTCTGCATCGCCTTGAGGTTGTTCTTGGCCATGTGGTTGCGCACGCCTGTCCATGGCTCGACCTGGTTCGCGACCTGTTGATCCCAGGAAAATGCGTCCGGTTCCGACTTTACCAACCAATAGCCGTTCATTATCCCTCCCACCGAGATTTCGCCCGGACCCGGGCTGTCATGGCCGATCTTGTCACCGCGGGCCCTGATTGTTCAACACCCCGACGCATCGTATTGGCGGATTGACCGGTTCAATGCGTCACCGGCATCGTGGCGTTACCGGGATCCGCTTTCGCCGACGCAGCCGATCGGGTAAAGGACGCCAGTGGACGCTCGCTCATCTGTCGCGCCGCCTCGTACGGGGAAGACGCTTCATCGCTTCGCCAATCCTGGGCAGTTTCTGCGGACGTCCGGCAAGGTGTTACCCTGGCTGTTCTGGGTCGGCGCGCTGCTGACCGTTGCCGGCGTGATATGGGGTTTGTTCTTCGCCCCGGACGACTGGCAGCAAGGTGACACCGTTCGCATCATGTACGTGCATGTTCCCTTCGCCTGGCTTGCCTCGGCGGGATATTTTTCCTTGGCCGCCTGCTGTTTCGTGTCGCTGGTCTGGCGTCATCCGCTGGCTGACCTCGCGGCGGCGGAGATTGGACCGGTTGGCGCCGGGTTCACCGCGATCTGTCTCGCGACCGGAAGCCTTTGGGGCAAGCCGACCTGGGGCACCTGGTGGGTCTGGGATGCGCGGCTGACCTCGGTGTTGGTCCTGTTCCTGCTGTACCTGGGGCATATCGCGCTGGTGCGTGCCTTCGACGACCCAACACGTGGCTATCGTGCCGGGGCGATCCTCGCGCTGGTCGGCGTCATCAACCTGCCGATCATCAAGTTCAGCGTCGATTGGTGGAATACCCTGCATCAGCCGGCGTCCATCGGATTGATGGGCGCACCGACGATAGCCTCCAGCATGCTGTGGCCGCTGCTATTCTCTGCCTTCGGGTTTACTCTGCTTTTCATCGCCATCACTATTGCCCGCACCCGGGCGGCTGTCATGGAACGCCGGATCCGCTCGCTGCTGATGGCCAGGGCATCATCCCCAGGCGGGGAGGAGATTCCGTTATGACCCATCTTCCCTATATCGTCGCGGCCTATGTCCTTGCGGTTGGGATGCCTGTTGTGCTTTCCGTTGAAGTGCTATTTCGCGTCCGGTCGGCCCGCCGCCGGCTTCAGGCGATCGACACAAGGCGCGACCGGGGGTAGGCATGACACGTAAGAAGCGGCGCCTGCTGGTTCTGCTGGTTTGCGGCATCGGCCTGGGTTCGGCCACGGCGCTGACCTTGTCGGCGTTCAGTGACAACCTGGTTTTCTTCGTATCGCCCTCCAGTCTCGCCAAGATGGGTCCCAGCGGACGGCAAGTCCGCCTCGGCGGTCTGGTGGAGCAGGGAACCGTGGAGAAATCGTCGGGCGGCCAGGCTGGAGCGCGGTTCAAGGTCACCGACGGTAACGCCAGTGTTCTGGTTACCTTCAAAGGTATCCTCCCCGATCTGTTTCGCGAAGGCCAAGGCGTCGTCGTGCTCGGCGTCGATCAGACTGACGGTGTGTTTCGTGCCTCGGAGGTGCTGGCCAAGCACGATGAAACCTACATGCCCAAGGAAGTTGCCGACGCGCTGAAGAAGTCTGGCCGGTGGAATCCTGCGGCGGGCCCGCCCCCGCCGGCCTCCACCTGGAACCAATCGGCGACAAAGCCGCCCGGGTGACAATGACCGAACAATTGTCCGTGCAGGCCTGCATCATGGGTGCGGGCCCGGTCGGCGGCACGCTCGCCTGCCGTCTGGCCAGCGCCGGCGTCAGCGTTGCGTTGATCGACCAAGCCGAACTTCCGCCGATGGAGAATCCGGCTTTCGATGGTCGAGCTTATGCGATCGCGGCGGGGTCCCGGACCCTGTTGGAGGATGCGGGGCTATGGGATGTCCTGGACGTCCCGGCTAATCCCATCCGCGACATTCGCGTCAGCGACGGCCAGGTTGGCCGGGCGTCGTCGCGTCTGCACCTGCATTTCGATCACCGGGAAGCCGGTGACGAGCCGCGTCCGTTCGGCTGGATGGTGGAGGCGCGGTCTTTGCGCAAAGCGATGAACGCTCGATTTCCGACGCATGCGGATTTGCACCTGTTCGCGCCGGCGAAGGCTGCTGCCGAACGGTCGGACGATGGCTGTGTGGTTCGTCTGTGGGATGGACGGGTAATCCAGTGCCGGCTCGTCATTGCGGCGGAGGGTCGCAACTCGCCGCTGCGGGAGCAGGCGGGCATCGTGGTCACCCGAATTCCCTATCGCCAGACGGCGATCGTATGCGCCATTGCCCATGAGCGGCCACACCACGATCTGGCGCTAGAGCATTTCCTGCCTGCGGGTCCGTTCGCTGCGCTTCCTATGGCCGCTAGTGCCGACGCGGAGCCCGGCGGATCCCCACACGTGTCGGCCATCGTGTGGACCGAGCGCACGAGGGATGCGCGCGCGTTCATGGCATTGGACGATGGGAGGTTCGCGCGGGAGGCGGCGCGACGGTTGGGTCCGCACCTGGGCGCGATCCGTGTTGTTGGGCGGCGATGGAGCTACCCGCTTTCGGCGATGATCGCACATCGGTATGTCGATACGCGGCTCGCTCTGGCCGGCGACGCGGCGCACGCGATTCATCCAATCGCCGGGCAGGGGCTGAATCTGGGCTTTCGCGACGTGATCGCGCTGGCGAATCTGATCATCGAGGCTGCTCGGACGGACAGCGACATCGGCAGCGAGAGGTTGCTGGCGCAATATCAACGCGTACGACAGGCGGACAATTTGCTGATGTTCGCGATGACCGATGGAATCGATCGGCTGTTCAGCACCGACCGACGGATTGTCCGCGCCACCCGGGACTTGGGCATCAACGCGGTCGATCGCATGGATGGGATTAAGCGGATGTTCATGCGACGGGCGATGGGGGTGCCGGCGGTTGACGGTTAATCCGACGCTCACGGCTTTCTGGTCGCAGAAGGTTTACGATCTTACGGTATCAAAACCGTGCTGCCAGTGGTCTTCCGGGTCTCCAGCGCCGTGTGTGCGGCGCCGGCGTCCTTCAGGCTGAACGTCTGGTTCACCTGGATCTTCACCGTGCCGCTGCCCACGACAGCGAACAGATCGGCTGCGACGCGGTCCAGATCGCTCCGCTTCGCCGTATAGGTTGCCAAAGTCGGCCGCGTCAGGAAGAGGCTGCCCTTGGCGGCGAGCAGGCCAAGCTCAACGGGTGGTACGGGACCCGAGGCGCTGCCGTAGCTGGCCATCAACCCCAACGGCGCCAAGGAGTCGATGCTGGTCATGAACGTATCTTTGCCGACGCTGTCATACACCACCGGCACCATCGCTCCGCCGGTAATGCGTTTGACCTCGGAAACCAAAGTCGCGTGTCCGATTACTGTATGTGCCGCGCCGTGTGCACGAGCCAAGGCGGCCTTCTCCTCGTTGGACACGACCCCGATCACGGTGGCTCCAAGATGTTTTGCCCACTGGCAGATGATCAGCCCGACGCCGCCGGCCGCGGCATGCACGACGATCGTGTCACCAGGCTGTACCGCGTAGGTTCGGCGCAGTAGGTACTGCGCAGTCATGCCCTGGAGCATCATTGCGGCGCCCGTCTCGAAGCTGATATTGTCAGGCAGTTTCACCAGTCGATCGGCGGAAATCACCCGCTCAGTCGCATAGCCGCCGAGCGGGCCGGCATAAGCCACACGGTCGCCCGGGGTGAGATTAGCAACGCTTGCACCGACAGCGATTACCGTTCCGGAGCCCTCCTGACCGATGATCAGCGGCATATTCGGTGCCTTGTACAGGCCGTTGCGAAAATACACGTCGATGAAATTCAACCCGATCGCCTCGTGCTTGATTAGTGCCTCGCCTCGGCCTGGTTCGGGGGTCGGGACATCCTCCCATACCATGACCTCCGGGCCGCCATTGGTGTGGATGCGGATTGCCTTTGTCATGTTGTGTCTCCGTGCGACGAAGTGGTTCAGAGCAAGGTCCCGTTCGAATTTTCCAAAGCCAACAGCCAGCGTTTGGTTGGCAATCCGTCACCGCCGGAGTAGCCGCCTATGTGCGTGGCCGCAACAACCCGATGGCATGGGATGATCAGGGGAATCGGATTATGCCCGTTGGCTTGCCCAACGGATCGGGCGCTGCCCCCCGCCTTGATTGCAATATCCTGATAGCTCCGTGTCTCGCCGTAGGGGATTGCACATAGTGCCCGCCAGACGCCTCGCCGATATGCCGTCCCAGCTGGCGCCAGCGGCAGATCAAACTCCGTCAGTTCGTGATCGAAATATGCCTGGAGCTGGTGCCGTGCACGGTCCAGAATGGGCGAAGAGGCTTGGTTCGGTACCCAGCCCCAATCCAGCGAGACGATAGCACCGTCTTCCTCGAAGACGGTGATGTCCCCCACCGGCGTATGAAGTGAAAGCTGCGGCACGGATGGTCTTCCAGCTTGGAGGAGTTGATGCGAGACCGGCCTTGAGGCGCCTGTCAAGGGCAACGGCGTTAGGACCGGTGCGCGCCCGGCACCCAAAGCACGTCCGTGGTGGCGTTTTCGTTGAACACGCGGGTGAGAACGAAAAGATGGTCTGATAGCCGGTTGAGGTAGCGCTGGACTACGGGATTGACGTCGTCGACGGCTACCACTGCTCGCTCCGCTCGCCTGGCGGTCGCGCGTGCCATGTGGGCGAAAGCGGCCGCATCGGTGCCCCCCGGGAGGATGAAGCTCTTCAGTTTAGGAAGCTCCGCGTTCATCCCCTCGACCTCCGCTTCCAGGCGCGCGACGGCGATGTCCGTGACGCGGAGTCGATCCCCACTTGTTCCAGGCACGCAGAGATCGGCACCGACATCGAACAGGTCGTTCTGTATTCGCGCCAGCATGCTGTCTTCCGCCGCCCGATTCCGGGTATGTATGCGCAATACGCCGATGCTGGCGTTCGCTTCATCGACGGCGCCCATTGCCTCGATTCGTTGATCAGCCTTCGAGACCCGAGTGCCATCGCCCAGGGACGTCTCCCCATTGTCGCCGCCCTTGGTCACTACCCGATCGATACGCACCATAAGAGGTCTCCTCAATAGGGTTCAAAAATGAATCGGAATGGCATATCGAACGGTACGGGTCGCCCCTTCTTCATTGCCGCATGGAAATGCCATTTCCGGACCGCGGTCACGGCCGCCTGATCCAGAACCTCGTAGCCGGAGCTTTCGAGCACGTCTGCACCGGTCGCCATGCCACTTTCCGATACATGGATCACTAGCACGACCGAACCGTGCTCGCCGTGGATCTCCGCCTCGATCGGATACACTGGGGGTCGGTTTCGAAATCTGTCGTCTTTCATCGCCGGTAGAATCTGTCCACCCAGCGCCGTTGCATTTGACTCGCTGTCGGTGCCCCCCAAATCGAAGACGGGAGCCTCCTTCGATCGGGGCGGCAATGGTTGTGCCTCGGTCTCGTGCTCTGACGGCGCAGCGTTCGCCGCGGCGGCGTTGGGATTGGCTTGTTCGCTTGGCGGCGGCGCCGGTTCGTTGCCGCGCTCTGTCGCCGACGGCGCGGGAGCGGCCTTGGGCGGCGGCGTCAGCGTTTGGTCCTGGGAGTCTTCGACCTTCGGGGCCGGGGTGCTTTCTGGGGGCTTCGGGGTTGGTGTGCTGTCATTCGGCGTACCAGCCTGACTTGGTATGGCGCCCTTCTGCTCAACCATCAGAAGTTCGATCGTGCCTTGTTCCTGCGGTTGCGCCTCCTTCGGCAGGATGCGTGGCAACAATACGACCAGCAGGGTCGCCGCGAGGTGCACGACGATCGACAAGATGACCGCACTCAACAGAAGACGGTGTCGCTTCGCCGTCGGCGCGGGTCGCCGCCGGCGAAGCTCCAACCCGACCGGTGAAATCGTCTGGTGCCCCATCATGCTCAAGTGCTGTGCGGGCTCATGTAGCCGCACCAACTGGATTTGATAAGGCGGGCATCGTAACCGTCGCCGAGAGAATCGTTGTCGTCGCGCGGTGGTCTCTGAAGATTTTCGCGGATCCGAAGTCGCGATTAGCCCGCGACCTTCAAAGCCGCGACGCTCAATCTTGTTTCCAAGTGGTCCTCTTATCGCCTACTTTCGCAAGATTCGCCAGACTTCGGGGGCTTGGACGCCAGATGGAGATGCCGCCTAAAGATATCATCGACGCGTTGGACCGGATGCACCTGTTGAATGGTGCGACACCGAAAGGCGAACCGATGGCGGGCGGCGTATCGTCCGACATCTGGCGGATCGATCTTCCAAGTGGCCCAATTTGCATCAAGAGAGCGCTGGCAAAGCTGCGTGTGGCGACTGACTGGCAGGCGCCTGTCGAACGCAATATCTACGAGGCTCGCTGGATGCGGGCTGCGAATCTGGCCGTGCCACACGCCGCACCCGTGCTGCTGGGCCAGGACGAGGCGACCGGCACGCTTGCGATGACTTATTTGCCGACGGGGAGCTATACGCTGTGGAAAGCGCAACTGCGGGACGGCCAGGTCGACGTCGCCTTCGCCGTTTCCGTGGCCAGCACGCTCGCGCGGATCCATGCCGCGACGGCTGCTGATCCGTCGGTGGCGGGCGATTTTCCCACCGATAGTATTTTCTACGACATTCGGCTGGAACCCTATCTGAAGCACACTGGGCGGGCGTACCCCGCCCTGGCGGATCGGATGCGGCTCCTGATCGAGACGACGCAGCGCAACAAGCACGCCCTGGTGCACGGCGATGTGAGCCCGAAGAACATCTTATGCGGTCCTGCCGGACCGGTATTCCTGGATGCGGAATGCGCATGGTGGGGTGATCCAGCCTTCGATCTGGCATTTTGCCTGAATCACCTGATGCTCAAGTGCCTGTGGGTGCCGGTCGCTCGTTGTGCCTTGCTGGAGAGCTTCCATGCGATGACCGAGGCCTATCTGCCGCTTGTTGATTGGGAACCCCGCGCAGAACTGGAAACGCGGTCCGCGCATCTGCTGCCCGCCTTGTTGTTGGCGCGGGTGGATGGCAAATCGCCAGTGGAGTACATCACGCGAGACGCGGATCGCAACAAAGTCCGCATGGTAGCGCAACGCCTTCTCGCGGATCCGTACGATCGGCTTGCCGATGTAGCCCAGGCCTGGAAAGAGGAAATCACGGCATGACAGACACCAGCATTGCCTTTGTACATGCTCGCCGGGTTTGGGACAGCCGCGGACGGCCTACCGTGGAGACGGACGTGCTGCTCGAAGGCGGTGCAGTGGGTCGAGCGATCACGCCGGCCGGTGCCTCCACCGGATCGGGTGAGGCGCTCGATCTTCGCGACGGGGGGATCGCGTTCGGCGGCTATGACGTAACCAAAGCCGTGGCGAACGTGAACACGATTATCGCCCATGCTGTGGCTGGGTTGGACGCGACGGATCAGGAAGCGCTCGACGAACGTCTGATCGAATTGGACGGGACGCGAAACAAACGCAGGCTGGGAGCGAATGCGGTATTGTCCGTTTCTATGGCTGCCGCCCACGCAGCGGCGTCCGCCGGCGGGCAACCGCTCTATCGTTATCTAGGGGGCGCGGATGCCGCGCTAATTCCGCTACCACAGATCCAGATCTTCGGCGGGGGAGCCCATGCCGGGCGGCGGGTGGATATCCAGGATTTCATGGTGATGTGTCCGGCGGCAGAAACCTTCGCCCAGGCCCTCGACTGGACGGCGGAGGTGTACCGGGCCGCTGGAAAGCTAATGGAAGCAGCGGGGAGCCTGGCTGGCGTCGCCGACGAAGGCGGCTGGTGGCCGTCGTTTTCAACCAACGAGCAGGCTCTCGACACGCTGGTCGCAGCGATCGAACGGGCCGGTTTCCGGCCAGGTGAGCAGATCGGCATCGCGCTGGACATTGCTGCCTCTGAATTCGGTGCGAACGGGCGCTATGAACTCGCGCTGGATGGCAAGGAATTAACTACTGAGGGCATGATCGAGATGCTGACCGGCTGGATCGACCGCTATCCGATCTTGTCGATCGAGGATCCGCTGGCGGAAGATGACGTGGATGGTTTTGTCGCATTCACCCGCGCGGCCGGTGACAAGGTGCAGATCGTTGGCGACGATTTCCTGGTCAGCGACGCGGATCGCTTGCGCGATGCTGCTATCGGCAAGGCAGCAAATACGGTCCTGTTGAAGCCAAACCAACGCGGCACTCTGACGGAAACACTCGATACGAGACGAGTGGCCGCGGAGTGCGGCTATGCGACGATCGCGTCGGCGCGTTCCGGTGAAACCGAGGACGTGACGATCGCGCACCTCGCCGTTGGCTGGGGTACCGGTCAGTTGAAGGTCGGCAGCTTCGCTCGTGGCGAGCGTATGGCGAAATGGAACGAGATGCTACGGATCGAGGAAGCCCTCGGCGCCAAAGCCCGCTTTGCCGGCGGGTCGGTGCTTGGCCGTTCATCCCTGTGAAAGCTGGATTTGCGCGTTGCGGCGAGGGCTGCCCGAGAATATACGCCACCCGCGAATATGGAGTTCACCCGATTGCAACCCGATAGCCGCGTGCTGACCTTTTGATGAGAGCCGATTGCCTCGTCCTTGGCGCGTGTGATTGATGCAACGAGTGTTAGCTGGGTTGGAGTCAGACGACATACCGCCGCATCGGGTGATTGAAGCAAATGCTTGACCGCGACGGGGTTGTTGAGCATTTTCCCGCCCTTCATCGGGCGGCGAGTTTCTGCCCACACAAGGATCAGGAAGATGGCGAAATCTAATACCGTCCAGATCAAGCTGGT
>JAQGHW010000091.1 GCA_028291505.1 Rhodopila sp.
CATCCTTTCCCCTGCAAGTGACGCAGATGAACGCCGTAACGCCCGCATGACCCATAATTCTCTTCCCGAAATCATCAGATGATTTTGACCCGCCGTCCCGCGCTCGTCCGGTTTTGCCACCCATAGCGCTCGAGTTCCGGATCCAGGTGTTCCGCTTCCGGCCAACCCACGCACAGATAGGCCACCAGGTTCCATGACACCGGCGCCTCAAGTATCCGGCCAACCTCCCCGGGATCCAGAATCGAGACCCAGCCGACACCCAGCCCCGCAGCCCTGGCAGCCAGCCAGAATGTCGAGATCATCAGAACCGTCGAATATTCCAGCATCTCCGGCATGGTCCGACGGCCGAGACCGAAGCCCTGCTCGATCGACCGGTCGCAGAAGATCGCGAACTGGAATGGCGCCCGCCCAAGACCTTCCAGCTTCAGCGAAGCATAAACAGCTGCCCGCTCATCAGGCTGTGCTTTGCAGGCAGCATCATTACTGACAACGAAGTTCGCACGAATCTCGTCGCGCTTCACCGGACTATCCACCCGCACCCACCGCCAAGGCTGGCTGTTGCCAACCGAAGGGGCCAGTTGCGCGACATCCAGCAAACCCTCGATCAATGACTCCGGAACCGGCCGGTCGCTGAAGCGCCGCACATCGCGCCGCCAGGCAATCAGAGTCGCCAGCCGAACCTGAAAGGCTTCATCGAAGCAAGGCGGCACGTCGCTCACGGCTCAGCCGCAATCACATGAAAGAAGCTGCCCGAGACCAGCCCGCGACGGCTGCCGGCAGCGACAGCGTCCGATCCATGAACGTCCGACACCACAGCGAAGGACGCATCGTCACCCGGTGCCTCGACGCTCGCATAGTGGAACTCGTGCCCGCGCAACCGGGTCCCCGCCGGACCCAGGCACCCATCCTCGATCAGCCGGGCACTGCGGTAGCCGAGATGCAGCTTCCGCCGGGCAAAGCTGGTCGACACCCCCAAAAGACCGGCCATCGGATAGACCGTGCCGGAGGCATCCGTCAGCGATGTCCCCAGTACCATATACCCCCCGCATTCCCCATGCACCGCTCGAGTTCCGGAAAAGTAACGAATATCCCGCAGAAACCGCTGCGATGCGCCCAGCCTGGCCGCATGCAGTTCGGGATATCCGCCCGGCAGCCAGCACGCGTCGCAATCGTCATCCGGCCCCTCATCGGCAAGCGGCGAGAAAAACCGGATCTCGGCCCCCGCGCCCCGCCATCCTTGCAGCAAATGCGGATACAAAAACGAAAACGCCGCGTCCCGGGCAACCGCGATCCGCTGTCCCGGCGGCCGCAGCGCCACGGTCCCAGCCGCGGCCTGACCACCCGCCGCCAGCGCCCGAATCGCATCGATCCGCGTGTGTTCGGCAACAAACGCCCCGATCCGGTCCAGCCGGACCTCCAGGTCGCTCGTTTCGCTGGCCTGCACCAGCCCAAGGTGACGCTCCGGCAGCGCAATCCCGTCGGAACGGGGCAGGGCACCCACCACCGGAATGCCGAGCGCCTCGATCGCCTCGGTCGCCAACCGAACGTGCCGCAAACTGCCGATTCGGTTCAACACGACACCGGCGATCGTGATTCGCGGGTCGTACGTAGCGCAGCCTTTGACCACCGCGGCGGCGGATTGCGATTGCCCGCTGACGTCCAGCACCAGCAGCACCGGCCAACCCAGCGCCGCCGCCACATCCGCCGACGATCCCGAACGGCCGGCGGGCGCCGGAACACCATCGAACAGGCCCATCAACGCTTCACAGATGATCAGATCGCAGCCGATCCCAACCTCCGAAGCCAACTGCCCCAGCATCGCCGGCGGCATCGCCCAAGAATCCAGATTGACGCTGGGGCGCCCGCTCGCCGCGAAGTGAAACGCCGGGTCAATGTAATCCGGTCCGCATTTCGCGCCGCCCGCCGCCACGCCGGCCCGCCGGAACGCGCGCAGCAGCCCCAACGTCAGCGTCGTCTTCCCACTGCCGGAACGCGGCGCGGCGATCACCAGCCCGGGCACAACACCCGTCACGATTCCACCCCCAGCGTGACAGAAAACGGCAACAGCGCCGCCCGAATTTTCACCATCTCGCCAATCGCGATGATCGACGGCGACCCCAGCCCCGCGGCAGCCGCTTCCACCGCAACGCGCGCCAGTGTCGTAACCAATACCCGTTGTCGCGGCGTCGTCGCCTCGCAGACCACCGCCACCGTCGTTTCGCCAGACAAACCACCCGCCACCAGCGCGTCCGCGATCTCACCCAGCCGGCTGATCCCCATGTAGACAATCATCGGCAGCCCGGTCCGCACCAGCGCCCCCCAGTCCAGGTTCCGCTCAGTCTCCGCCGCATACTGGCCGGTGACCAGGATCACCCCATGGTTCGTATCGCGAGTCGTTGCCGGAATGTTCGCGTACGCCAATCCTGCCAACCCGGCCGTCACACCCGGAATGATCCGAAACGAAATCCCCGCGGCCGCCAGCCCCAGCGCCTCCTCTCCGCCGCGCCCGAACACGAACGGGTCGC
>JAQGHW010000113.1 GCA_028291505.1 Rhodopila sp.
CGCGGGGTGGACGATAATTAGGGCGACACACATTGATGTGCTCGCGATTTCGCGGCGCGCCCCTCCCACATCTGTCGGCAGGCAGGCAGAAGCGTTTGGTGGCCTGCCGGGAAAAAGGTCTATTCTACCATGCAAACTACCGCGGCGGTTGCGCTGCTCGTCATGTTCTCCGGCCCGATGCAGAGCGGTTCGGACGTCGCCAGGTCCGGCCAGGCCCACCTGGCGCAGGTTGACAGCGCACACACATTGTTCACCCCCAACGCGCCTGATGCCGGGCGGGCTGGGCAGATCTACCAGCTTCCGCAGGGCGGTATTGGCGTCTCCACCGGCGGCACCTCATATTACCAGACCTTCGCGATGCCGGGCGGCGGCACCGGCATCGCGGTCCCGAACGGAAATAATACGTCGACGGTGATCGATTCGAGTGGCCGGATCGGCGTCGCGCATACACCTGGCTGATCGCGGACGTGAAACGCGGAACTGCTGACCGCGGTGCGGCGCATGACTTGATCTGGCCGTGCGGCCGCTCGTGGCAGTACGAACGCTGCCGGTTTTTCACGGCGGCTGCGCCCTGACTGGGTGACGCGGGACGGTGTTGCGCGCCGAAGCAGGGTTGCGCTGAAACACATGGATAGGTTACCCCCCTATCCATGACCCACACCATCCGCGAAAAGCAGAAACTGCTGGCCCGTGTCCGCCGCTTGCGCGGGCAGGTCGAGGCGGTCGAACGGGCGCTGGAAGGCGAAGCCGGATGTGAGCAGGTCATGCACCTGATCGCCGGCGCCCGCGGCGCCCTCGCCGGCCTCATGGCCGAGGTGGTCGAGGATCACGTCCGTACCCATCTTGTCGATAGCGAAACACACCCCGGTGCGCTGAACACCGAGGCGGTTGAGCATTTGCTCGATGTCGTCCGCACCTACCTGAAGTGAGGGCACACATGGAACCGCACAGCCACGTGTTCCTCGGCGAGGGGCACGAACATGCCGAAAAGCGCACCTGGGCCGTGATCTGGCTGTGCGCCGCGATGATGGTGCTGGAGATCCTGGGCGGACTGTTGTTCGGCTCCATCGCCCTGGTGGCTGATGGGTTGCACATGAGCACGCATGCCGGGGCGCTGCTGCTGGCGGCCGTGGCATATCGCTATGCACGCCGGCACGCGACGGATGTGCGGTTCACGTTTGGCACCGGCAAGTTGGGCGACCTGGCCGGGTTCACCAGCGCGATCGTGCTGGCGATGATCGCACTGCTGATCGGGTGGGAGGCGATCGGGCGTCTGCTCGCTCCGGTGCCGATCGCGTTTTCGCAGGCGATCCCGATCGCCTGCCTCGGTCTGATAGTGAACATCGTCAGCGCGTGGCTGCTCGGCGGCGGAGGCCATCACCATCATCATCACCATGGACACGACACGGGCCATTCGCTCGACGTGGGTGGGACGAAGCTGACGCTCGGCATCCATGAGGACGGCGTGCCGCCTCGCTTCCGGGTGCGCGAACAGGTTCCTGCCGGCGCGCTTTGGGCGGAAACCATCAGGCCCGACGGCGCGCGCCAGCGGTTCCAGTTCGCGCAGGTGGGCGGCGTGCTGGAAAGCGTGGAGGAGATTCCCGAACCGCACGGGTTCAGGGTGGATCTGCACCTCGGCGAGGCGGCGGCGAGCGTGGATTTCGAGGAACATGACCACGAAACCGCCCACCATGGGGCCGCGCATCGCGACAACAACATGCGGGCTGCGATCATCCACGTCGTGGCTGATGCCGCGGTGTCCGTGCTGGTGATCGTCGGTCTGCTGCTTGCACGGGTGTTCGGCTGGCTGTGGATGGACCCGCTGGCCGGAATGGTCGGCTCACTCGTCATCGCGAGCTGGGCGTATGGGCTGTTGCGCGATACCGGTCGTATCCTGCTCGACATGAATCCGGACCGGCAGTTGACGGAACGGCTGCGGCTGGAGATCGAGGCCGACGGGGACCGGCTGACGGACCTGCATGTGTGGCGGCTGGGGCCCGGGCATCTCGGCGCGGTTCTGTCCGTGGTGACCCGAAACAATCGCCGGCCGGACGACTACCGGCAGCGGTTGCGGCATTTTGCCTCGCTGTCTCACGTTACGGTGGAAGTGCAACAGCCTTGAGCGGATCCGACGCGAGGCTGCGCCAGTTCGCCGAGCTTCTGTTGCGCTGGAACACGACGCTGAACCTGATCGCCGCACGCGATGCGGACGTGGTGTGGAAGCGGCATATCGCGGACTCGCTTCAACTGGTGCCGCTGATGCCAGAGGGCGTCACGCGGGCGGTCGATCTGGGAACCGGTGGCGGATTTCCGGGCATGGTGCTGGCGATCGCGACCGGGGTGGCGTTCGACCTGATCGAGTCCGATCAGCGCAAGGCGTCCTTCCTGCGGACGGCGGTGCTGCAAACCGGCGCGCCTGCCACGGTGCATTGTTGCCGGATCGAGGATGCGACGGTGCCGGCCGCGGGTCTGGTCACCGCTCGGGCATTGGCGCCGCTGCCCAGGCTGCTGCCGCTGGCCGCGCGGTTGCTGACGGATGACGGGGTGTGCCTGTTCCTGAAGGGGGCGACGGTGGGGGAGGAACTGGCGGCGGTGGATCGGGATTGGTCGATGGCGGTGGAGCAGGTGCCGAGCCAGACGAGCGCCGATGGGATGGTGCTGAAGGTGACCGGATTACGGCGGCGATGACGTGATCTGCTATCTCGACCGCGTCGACATGTCGGTGGCCGGGCGCTCGGTCGCCCGGGAATTTGGCTTGTCGCCGGTGCAAGTCGGCTGCCCGTTCTCATCGTCTCTGTGGGGTCTACAACGCCGCGGATCACGCTTCGCACGACGAGGCGACGGCGCTGGTGGCACTTCTCGGGGAACAAGTCGAGCACGGCCCCTGAACGGTGGCGATCGCTTCGCTGGCCATGCGCGAACGGCGCGAGCTGGAACAGGACCTGCGAACCGGCTTGCAGCACAACGAGTTCACGTTGCACTTCCAGCCGATCTTTGACCGAAACCTTACTTTGGTCGCCTTCGAGGCGCTGGTGCGATGCAGTCACCCGCACCTGGGCCTGGTGCCGCCGTAGCAGTTCATCCCATTTACGGTACAGTGCGGCTTCATCGTTCCCGTAGGCGAATGGATAATGCGCACCGCCTGTACTGCGGCGATGACTTGGCATCACGGCTGCCGCCTCGCCGTCAACCTGTCTCCGGCGCACTGGCGGTTCACGGGCTATCATCGCGATGAGCAACAGCCTTGATCTGGAAGTCACCGCGGAGGGCGTGGAGACGATCGAGCAGTTGCAACTGCTGTGCGCCAAGGGTTGCCACGAATTGCAGGGCTTTCTGCTGGGCCCGCCAATGGCAAAAGAGGAAGTCGATCATTTCGCGCTCAGCAACGTGGTGAGACAGTCGATCGAGGCGAGATTGGGCGCCGCCCCGCCCGCGGTGGGTGAGGCTTCCGCGTTGATTTACATCTGAAAATCGGCCGGGGTCGGGAGCCAGGCGTTGGCGCGGCCGGGCGGGTTCGGGATGCACTCGGTCGCGCGGGCCCGCTAACGATGCGGAAGGCGAGGTTCAGTCCGGTTCCTAGGCGTGGTATCTATTTAGACACAACGGCTGATCGATCACGGATAATTTTACTGCTTAATTGCATTTAATAATACATTCTAATTATCTGCCTCCTGAGTGCCGCCCCACAGCTAGGATTCAGAGGATGATTACCGCGCAGTCGGTCCTGATCGTTGAGGATGATTTCAGTTTTCGCGAGGCCCTCATGGAATTCCTCGTGGAAACGGGTGGCTTCCTCCCGGTCGGGGTTGGCACCTTGGCCGAGGCCAGAAGGCTGCTTGATTTCGGGCCTCGGTTCGACTCAGTCATTCTGGATGTCCACCTGCCTGACGGCGACGGGTTTGGCTTCTGTATACGGCTGCGCGACCGTGGCCACCGCATGCCTGTTATCATGCTCACCGGTTCGGCCACCGAAGCGGACGTGGCGCGCGGTCTGGATGCAGGGGCGGACGATTATATTGCGAAGCCGTTTCGGGTATGCGATCTGATCGCAAGGCTGCAGCCATTTCCGGCTTTTTGATACGCAACAGACCCGACTTCACGATGGGTTGCCTCTAGGTTTTCGGCCGCGGGGGATTTATCCGGCTTTTGGTCGCGTCAACCCTGCGACAAATACATCGATTTCGTTCGGTTTGGCCCTTTTTGACAAAATATTTCAGATGCCGTTGGAAAATGCCCGTCCAAGTGGACGAGGCATCCCAAGATTGTCTCAATTTCGCTGGGAGGTTTCAAAGCTATCGTTTTGAGATGTTTTGATATACTATGAGTCCAATTGTTCGTTTTCGTGCCTCAGGTCTCGCGCACGTGGCCAGCAACCACCTCGCCGGACATGCAACTGCCTCGCTTCAGGCTGACGTCGTCCTGCCGCGACAATATGAGGAAATAAACCTGTGGATGAACACAGCATACACTTGATCAAGGGCTCCAAGATCGAGGTGTACTCCGAAGACCTTCTGGCAAATGTCGCCGCGGTCGGTGGTATCGCGGCCCTTCCCAAAATCCTGTCGGTCGTCTGCAAGACAACGGGTATGGGGTTTGCCGCGGTGGCCCGCGTCACCGAGGACCGGTGGATCGCCTGCGCAGTGCGCGACGAGATCGGGATTGGTCTCCAATCCGGCAGCGAATTGCCAATCTGTGCAACGATTTGCAACGATATCCGGGCAAGCGGGGAAGCGGTCGTTATCAGCAACGTTGCAACGGACGAGACTTACCGCCACCATCCGGTCCCGGCGATCTACGGCTTCCAGAGCTACATCTCGATGCCGATCATACTGCCGGATGGCACATTCTTCGGCACCCTTTGTGCTGTCGATCTGAAGCCGGCCCGTCTGGATGCGGATATCGCTAGCACATGCGCGTTCTTTGCGGAACTGATCGGCTTTCATGTAGATGCGCTCGACCGCATGAATTCGAACGAGACCCGTCTACTTGCCGAGCGCAAGAAGGCCGACCTGCGTGAGCAGTTCATCGCCGTGGTGGGACATGACCTGCGCAATCCGCTTGCCGCAATCGGCGCGAACATCGCAACGCTACGCCTCATGCTGTACGAACATAGGGCGTCCCGCACGATCGATCGGATCGAGCAAAGCATACTCCGCATGTCGGGGTTGATCGAGGACATGCTGGATTTCGCGCGTGGGACCCTGGGCGGCGGTATAATCTTGTCCAATGACGTCGACGCGCCGTTGGAACCAGTCCTCAGGCAAGTCATCGAAGAGCTTGGCGCGGTGTGGCCGGACAGGATACTTGAGACACAATTCGCCATAACCGAACCGGTCCGTTGCGATCATAGAAGGATGAGCCAACTGCTCTCAAATATCCTCGGCAACGCAATGGCGTACGGTGCGGCACATATGCCGATCCAGGTGCGGGCCATCACCGATGGGGCGACGTTCGAGCTTTCGGTGTCCAACGCCGGCGATCAGATACCGCCCGGGACACTGGAGCGCCTGTTCGATCCCTTCTTTCGCGGGATGGTTCCCTCGGCCCGGCAAGGCCTTGGGTTGGGGCTGTACATTGGCTCCGAGATCGCCCGGGCCCATGGCGGGACCCTCGAGGTAGCCTCTTCACCCGAGGCGACAGAATTCAAGTTCCGAATGCCGCTGACCTAGAGCAACATCAGCCTGACTGGAACAGTCCGGCTGA
>JAQGHW010000137.1 GCA_028291505.1 Rhodopila sp.
TCCGGCAGGGCGTCGACCGTAAGACCCAGTGCGGTCAGGTCAATCAACCGGTACAGGTAGCGAAAACCGAGCGTCTCGCCCTCCTGCATGTGCATCTCGGGCGACAATGACGCCTGGATGCCGCTTCCGACCAGCCCGATCAGATAGGATGGTTTCATTGGATGCCCCCGATTGCCTCAGGCTGTGAAAACGTTCGATAATGCGTGAGCCGCGAAGCCTACAAGAGGATTCGGGGGTAAACGGCATATTCGCCCGCCCGTGCTGGCGTCCGTGCGGCCGGCGCAACTGCCTAAGCTGCATAAACGGTGCTCGCGATGAAACCCGGGCAGTAGGAGGGAAATCATGACGACCGAAACCGCGCCGTTCCGCCCGATCGTAAACGACAGCCAGCCGGCAAACGACACACCATCCTACGGCAGCACGCATCTACGCCACCCGAAACAGCCGGCGTTGCGCATTCCTCAGACCGTGACGGAGACGACCGGCCCGCGGTTCTCGCCCGCCCAGTTCGGGCCGATGGCTGATCTGTCGGTAGTCAACGGCAAGCCGGCGCTGGGGGAGCGGATCATCGTCCGCGGCCGCGTCGTCGATGAGAACGACCGGCCGGTCCGAAATACGATGATCGAGATTTGGCAAGCCAACGCCTCGGGCCGTTACGACCATTCGGGCGACCAGCACGATGCTCCGCTGGACCCGAATTTTCATGGCGGCGGGCGGGTGTTCTCGGATGCGGATGGCTGGTACCAGTTCATCACCATCAAGCCTGGCGCCTATCCGTGGCGTAACCATCATAACGCGTGGCGACCGAACCATATCCACTATTCGCTGTTCGGCACCGGGTTTGGGCAGCGTGTGATCACTCAGATGTACTTCCCCGGCGATCCGCTGCTGGAACTGGACCCGGTCTATCTCTCGGTCCCCGATCCGGCCGCGCGGCAGCGTCTGATCGCGGCGTTCGACATTGACGTCACCTCCCCCGAATGGGCATTGGGCTATCGTTTCGACTTCGTCCTGCGTGGCCGCGATGCCACGCCAACCGAGCAGGCCTGAGCGATGCTGGTCGCCACAGCAAACCAGACGATCGGTCCGTTCTGGCACCTGATAGAAGATCCGACCTGGGCCGACCTGACCAGGTTCGGCGCCGAGGGGGACAAGATCATCCTGACCGGAACTCTGTTCGACGGTGCCGGCAACACCGTGGCCGATGCGGCGGTCGAAATCTGGCAGACCAGTCCTGCCGCGTCAGAAACCTTCCCCGCATTCGGACGCTGCCGCACGGACGGAAACGGTTCGTTTCGATTCACGACCTTGAAGCCGGGTCCGGTGGCGGGCTTGGGGAACGCACAGCAGGCGCCGCATGTGGCGATCTCGATCTTCGCCCGCGGCCTGCTGAAGGCGCTGACGACGCGGTTCTATTTCCCGGATGAACCGCTGAATGAGGCCGATCCGGTGCTGTCCCTAATCGAGGACGAAGCGCGCCGCCGCACCCTGATCGCTCAAAAGATTTCCCCCGACACCTGGCAGTTGGACCTGAGGCTGCAGGGGGACAACGAGACAGTGTTCATGGAAATCTGATGGTCGATTGTCCGGCACGCCCCGCTCCATTGTGTCAGAAACCGCGTCCTGGATCGCAGGCCTGCCCATGACGATCGCCCCCCTGCCGAAGTCCATCGCCACGGTCTCCATCAGCGGCACCCTGGCCGAGAAGATGGAAGCCGCCGCCGCGATTGGCTTCGACGGGGTCGAGATCTTCGAAAACGACCTGCTGACGTTTGAAGGCTCCCCGACCGACGTCCGCTATCTCGCGGAGAGCCTTGGTCTGTCGATCACCTGCTTCCAGCCGTTCCGTGATTTCGAATCGATGCCGGAGCCGCAGCGCGCCCGCAACATGGATCGCGCCGAACGCAAATTCGATGTGATGCAGCAACTCGGTGCGACCCTTCTGCTGGTGTGCAGCAACGTGTCTCCCGCCTCGATCGACGACGACGCCCGAGCCGCCGCCGACTTGGCGGAGATGGCGGAGCGCGCGCGCAAGCGTGGCCTGCGTGTCGGCTTCGAGGCATTGGCCTGGGGCCGCAACGTCAACAAATGGCGCCACGCCTGGCGGATCGTCAAAGCCGCCGACCACCCCGCGCTCGGCCTGATCGTCGACAGTTTCCACACGCTGGCTTTAAACGACGACTTGGCCGGCCTGTCCGAAGTTCCGGCGGAAAAGATCTTCCTGGCCCAGCTCGCCGACGCGCCGAAGCTGTCGATGGATGTGCTGTCCTGGAGCCGTCATTTCCGCAATTTCCCCGGCCAGGGTGCGCTTCCGGTCGCATCGTTCGTCCGCGACCTGATCGCAGCCGGCTATCGCGGCCCCCTGTCGCTGGAAATCTTCAACGACGAATTTCGTTCCGCCCCCGCCAGGCTGATGGCCCGCGACGGGTTGCGCTCCCTGCTGCTGGTGGAGGCCGAAGCCGGTGCGACCGCCCTGCCGGCCGAACCGCATTTCGACGGCGTGGAGTTCCTGGAATTCGCCGTCGACGAACAATCCGGACGCCGGCTTGCCGAAACCCTGCGCAGCCTGGGTTTTCATTACGCCGGCCGGCATCGATCCAAGTCTGTCGATCTGTTCCGGCAAGGTCGGATCAACATGATCCTGAACAGCGAACAGGACAGCGCCGCCGCTGAGCATTTCCAGTTCCACGGCCCGTCCGTCTGCGCGATGGCGTTCCGGGTGGATGATGCGAACCAGGCGGTGCAACGCGCCGAGGCCCT
>JAQGHW010000163.1 GCA_028291505.1 Rhodopila sp.
GTCGCTGGCACAGACAAGGATATATTTGTTGTCCTTGGTCAGCGTGATGCCGCGCGGACGCTGGCCGACGTCGATCGTCTTCACGGTCGTCATCGCGTCCAGATCGACGACGCTGATCGTGTTGTCGCGCTCATTCGAAACGTACGCGGTCAGGGCATGCGCGGGGTCGCGGATCAGCATCAAGCCGACCGCGGCGATCAGCAATCGGTTCATCGCAGCGTGCATTTCGTCTCCGGACGGTCGATGCCCAGCGTATCCAGCTCGGTCACCTGATGCAGGAACCCGGGTTGAGGCGAGATAGAAACGATCGTGCGCCCGTCTGCCAGCAGGATGGGCTGACGCAGTTGCCAATCCCAGTCGCGCAGCGTGAGGCGTTGTCCCTTATAGGCCGCGACTCCGAAATCCGAACTTTTCATGTAGGTCACGATCTTGCCGGGATCGTTGCTGTTGCTGCGGCTCGCGGCCTCGCCGACCATTCGGACCCCGGTCCAGGCCTGCATGTCCAGCGGCATCATCCGGCGATGGAACTGCCGGATGAAACGATTTTGCACCTGGGTGCCGCCCCAGGATTCGCTGCTGGCATCCCAGGTTACCGGCTGCAGCCCCGCGGAGCCGACAACCGGACGCGGGTCCCAGGTACGGTATGGCAGGTAGCCGGCGAACACTTCGTTTTCGTCCGCGGCCACGAGCACGTCGTAGTCCGGCGCGCCTTGCGTCAGCACCGGCATCTGCTGCTGGGTCTGCACCACGCCCGAGTCGGTCTGACGCGACCCGCCGGTGTCCTCGCTGACCTTTTCCAGCACGATGCGCGCGCCGAAGCGTTTGGCGGCGCGGCGATAGGCGTCGGCGAGCAACTTGTCCTCAGGGTGCGAACCCAGCACCAGGAACCAGCGCGTCCATTTCTTCCAGACTAGGTATTGCGCGACGGCGTCGGCCAGCATGCTGCGGGATGGTGCGACATGAACCAGATTGCCGCGACAATCCTGTTGCCGCAGTGAATCATCGGGTGCGGCCAGGTTGAAGACGGTCATGTCGTGCGCCCGTCCGCCGTCGGCCAGCGTCAGGACAGCTTCGGCGGGCAGATCGGTCAGCACCAGCTTGACGCCCCTAGCCGCCAGCCCGCCGAGTGCCGCCGCGAGATCGGCGTCCTTCCGCACCGGAACATCGACCAGTTCGAAGCTCTGGCCCAAAAGGTGCCCGGTCGTATTG
This sequence comes from Rhodopila sp., assembly GCA_028291505.1. Lineage (GTDB taxonomy): Bacteria > Pseudomonadota > Alphaproteobacteria > Acetobacterales > Acetobacteraceae > Rhodopila. The sequence continues at coordinate 1,210 of JAQGHW010000163.1, forward strand.
TTGTCGTCCATCGCCAGGGTCGCACCGGCCAGCCCGGCATCGGGTGTCGGCTGATCGAGCAATGAGATGGTCGGATGGCGCGCCATCGAGCGGATATAGCCGATCACGATCGCCGTCTCGTCCGCCCAGACGCGCGGTACAGCGAATGGCACGGCCAAAATCAGGGCGGCCGCATGGCGCCGGCTTATGCCGTTGCGCACATTTCGATTTGGACGTTTCATGCGCCCAAGGTGATGCAAGCCGGCAATCGCCGCAAGCCGCTTTGGGTGCATGGAGGCAGCCCGTGCCGATGAAATCGCCGCAACCCGGGACAGGCCGGGCCGATAGCCGATCCTTACTATCGCGCAACACTCATGAGGTCCCGCGATGACCCGCATGCTTGCATCGGTGAATTCGCCGGAGGAGGCAGAAATTGCCCTTACCGGCGGCGCCGACATTGTCGATTTGAAGGATCCCACCCGCGGCGCGTTGGGTGCGGTTACTCCCGAGGTGATCCGAACCACGGTGCGGGCGGTCAGAGGGCGGCGGCTGGTGAGCGCTGTTGCAGGCGATTTGCCGATGCAGCCCGACGTGGTCGCCGCGGCGGTGCGCGAGATCGCCGCGACCGGCGTGGACTATGTCAAGCTGGGAATCTTCCCCGGCGGCGATGCAGCCGCCTGCATCAACGAGCTGGCCGGCCTCGCGGTTCGGGTGAAGCTGATCGCGGTGTTCTTCGCCGATGCGTCCCCCGATCTCTCGCTGCTGCCCATGCTGAAGCGCAGCGGCTTCGCGGGGGCGATGATCGACACGCAAGGCAAGACGGCCGGTCGCCTGCTGGACCACTTCGACCTTTCCCGGCTGCGCGGCTTTGTCGAGGACTGTCACGCTATCGGGATGATCGCCGGCCTGGCCGGGTCCCTGGAACCGCCCGACATCCCCCGCCTGCTGGTGCTGGCACCCGATCTGCTGGGCTTCCGCGGCGCGCTGTGTGGTCCGGGAGGGCGCACCGCTGGGCTCGATCTCGGGCGGGTGCAGGCAGTGCGCGGACTGATCCCGCCGGAAGGCGCCGAAGCCGGTGCGTGCGACGTGGATTACCGGCTGCTCGCCGCACGCGGCTATACACCCGCGCCCACCGGCGATGATGTCCCGGTCGATCTGGTCTTCGTGGACGATCTGGTGCTGCCGGTGTTCATCGGCACCTACGCGCGGGAGCGTGACGCGCCACAAAAGGTGCGGTTCGCCGTCACCGCATCGGTGATGCGCACCAGCCGAACGGCCGAGGACATGCGGGACGTGTTCTCCTACGATCTGATCACCGACGGCATTCGGATGCTGATCGCATCGGGCCACATTCCGCTGGTCGAAACGTTGGCCGAACGCATCGCCGCGATGGTGCTGAACCATCCGCGCGTGACCAAGGTCGTGGTACGGGTGCAGAAGCTGGAAACCGGTTCCGGAACGGTCGGTGTGGAGATCGAGCGGACGCGAGCGGCGGCGCGCACGATGGACCGACCGGTCGTTCCCTTGCTGAGCAAATCGTGACCCATGACCTGACAGTGGTGAAGCTCGGGGGCAGCCACGCGCTGTCGCCGCTGCTGCATGGCTGGCTTGGGGCGATTGGGCGGGCCCGCGGGCAGGTCGTCGTGGTTCCGGGCGGCGGACCGTTCGCCGATGCGGTGCGGGTGGCGCAGCCGGCAATGGGGTTCGACGATGACGCGGCGCACGATATGGCGCTGATGGCGATGGCGCAGTACGGACGCGCACTGACCAGTGTCGCGGATGGGTTCGTCTACGCCGACACGATGCGTTCTGTTGGGGACGCGGTGGCGCGTCGCGAAGTTCCGGTGTGGTCGCCGTGGCCGATGCTGCGGGCGCACCCGGACATCCCGCGTTCATGGGACGTGACGTCGGACAGCCTGGCGGTCTGGCTTGCCACGGCACTGCACGCCCGGCGCGTGGTCTTGATCAAGCATCGCGCGGCAACCGCGACGGCCGACGACGATCTGGTGGACGCGGCATTTCCGCAGCTCATTGCCCGCTTCGATGGCACCGTGCTGGTCGCGGGTCCAGGCGATCTTGCCGCGGCGGACACTCTGTTCGGCTGCCATTCAGCCACCGCGGCCTGAGCATGACGCGGACGCGTAAACCGCGCTGGGCATGGGCGCTGACCGGGTCCGGCCATTTCTTCACCGAGACACTCGGCATCGTCCGTCTGCTCGGGGACGTGGATCTGTTCGTCAGCCGAGCGGCGGCGGAGGTGGTGCGGATGTACAAGACCGATCTGAGTCTATCCA
>JAQGHW010000165.1 GCA_028291505.1 Rhodopila sp.
CCGTGACATCCAGCGCGGTGGTCGGCTCGTCCAGCAACAGCATATCCGGATCGGTCGCCAAGGTCGTCGCGATGGCGACGCGTTGCTTCATGCCGCCCGACAGCTGATGCGGGTAGCAGTTCATGACCTGCGCTGGCCGCGCGATCCCCATCTCGGCCAGCGACGCCGTGGCCCGCGCCCACGCCTCCTTCCGTGGCAACCTCAGATGAACCAGCCAAGGCTCCGACACTTGCTGTCCGATCGTCAGCGCCGGGTTCAGCACGGCCGATGTGTCCTGGAAGACGACACCGATCCGTCGCCCCCGCAACAAGGCCGCCGCGGCCAGCAGATCCTGCCCGTCGAACGTGATGCGGCTCGCCCGCACACGAGCGGATGCGCCAAGCAGACCGAGCAGCGCCATGACCACACTGGACTTTCCAGAACCGGATTCGCCCACCAGCCCGAGCACACCGCCAGCCGGAATCGACAGCGAAACGTCATCGAGTGCTTTCAACCAGCCGCGCGCAGTCGGATAGGCAACCGAGAGTCCTTCGATTTCCAGCAGGCGGTCCTCGACGGCGGACGCGATACCAGGCGGTGATGCCATGACCTCAGACATACGAACGTCCTGACAGTTGTGGGTCCAGACACTCCCGCAGGCCCTCGCCGACCAGGTTGACCGACACCAGCAGCACGCTCAGGCACAGGCCAGGCGCGATGGCGAGCCAAGGAGCCTGGGTCAGGAACTCCCGGCTTTCGGCGATCATCAGTCCCCATTCGCTGCTGGGCGGCTGTGGCCCAAGCCCGAGGAAGGACAACGCAGAGCCGAGCAGGATCGCGAAGGTCACCCGCAATCCGCATTCCACGATGATGGGCGGCCAGGCATTCGGCAGTATCTCATGCCAAAGAATGGCGACCGCACCTTCGCCCCGCGCGTACGCCGCCTGCACGAAATCCTCCTCCAGCAATCCCAGCCCCACCGCTCGGCTTAGTCGCGCCAGGATCGGGACGTAGGCCAGTCCGACGGCGATGATCGTCTTGACCAGGCTGGGCGGCGTGACCGCGAGGATCAGCAACCCCAGCAACACCGGCGGCAACGAGATCAGCAGGTCGACCGTGCGCATGATTACCTCCTCCACGACGCCCCGGTGAAACGCGGCGAGCAGACCCAAAGGCACCCCAAGCAGCAGGCTGATCAGCATCGCGCCGAAGCCGATCTCCAGTGAAAGATGGCCGCCCGCGAGCACGCGGGACAGCACGTCGCGGCCGAATTCGTCGGTACCGAACGGGTGCGGCAGGCTGGGTGCGGCGAGGCGGGAACGCACGGCGAAGGCAGTGGGATCGAACGGCGTGAACCAGATACCGGCGAGTGCCAGTGCCACGATGATGGACAACACCGCCACGCCTGCCACGAGAAGTGCCGGCAGACGCCGCCGCGACGCCACGGCAAGCGTCAGCGCGATCACGCAGCAGCACTCCCGACGCGAATGCGCGGATTGAGCACGGCGTAGCCCAGGTCGGCCACCAGGTTCGCCGAGGCATACGTGGCTGTGACCACCATCATGCCGGCCTGCAGCAGCGGCAGATCATGGTGCTCGATGGCGAAGACCAGCAGCCGGCCGAGCCCGGGATAGGCGAACACCGTTTCGATCACCACGATGCCGCCGATCAGCAGGCCCAGATCGACCGCGAGGATGGTAATCGCCGGCAGCAGGGCGTTCGGCAGCGCGTGACGCCACAGCACGCGCCGATCGCTCATGCCCTTGGCCCGTGCGGCAAGTATATAGCGGCTTTGCAACACCTCGATCATGGAGGACCGGGTGAGACGCGAGACATGCGCGACGAGACCAAATGACAGCACGAGCACCGGCAGCACCAGATGCGAGGCCCACACCAGCACACCGGCGGCGTCCAGCGGCGCATAGCCGGTGGCTGGCAGCACATGCAGCCAGGCCGCGAACGTCAGGACACCAAGTATAGCCCAGAAGAAATCCGGTATCGCGATGAAGATGAACTGCGCGAGGGTCGCGATTTTGTCGGGCATACGCCCCTGACGGGTGGCGGTGTAGATGCCGAGCGCGATGCCGCCCGACGCCACCAGGATGAAGGCCAGGCCGGCGAGTATGGCGGACCGCTCCAATGCTTCCAGAATAAGCGGCGCCGCGGGTCGCGCCATCACCAGCGATGCGCCCAGGTCACCGTGCAGCATGCCGTCGAGCCACCGCCAGTACTGCAATGGCAACGGATCGTTGAGACCGAGCTTCGCTTCCAGCACCGCGACGCGGTCGGGGGTGGCATATTCGCCAAGTATCGCGTAAGCAACGTTTCCCGGCAGTATGTGCACGACCGCGAAAATCAGCACCGACATGCTGAACAGTACACCCAGCGTACCAAGCAGGCGTTGCAGCAGGTGGATCGCCACGGATCGCGCTCAGCTCATGGTCGCGGTTCGCAGATCGAACCATCGCATCGGATGGGTCTTGATGCCGCCGACCGACTTGCGATAGGCACAGGCGAAATTTGCGTTGTAGGCGAAGAACGACGGCGGGTTGGCGACCAATGCGGTCTGCATGGCGATGTAGCTGCTTTTCTGCACCGCCGGATCGCCGCTCTGGCGGGCAGTCTCCAGCGCCTTGTCGACCGCTGGATTGCTGTAGTGCCACAGGTTCTCGTTCCAGCTCGCGCCGGAGTGCAGGAACGGATACGTACTCGTATCGATCGTCGGACGTGCGAAGAAACCGTCGGTATATAATTGCGCCTTGCCTGACACCTCCGCGGTGAAGTTGGAATACGGCACGCGCCGTACCTGCAGGTCGAAGCCGCCGGGCTTCGCGAGCTGCTGCAGGGTGATGCCCAGGCGCTCCCTGACCGGGCGTCCGACCGGAACGATGATCGGCACGCTCAGGCCGTTGGGGTAGCCGGCCTCCGCCAGCAAGCGGCGCGACGCAGCGGGATCGATCGCCGGAATGGCCACATCCCTGGCGTAGAACGGATGCGTTGGCGGGATTGGACTGATGGTCTCGACACCCTGGCCGAACAACGTCAACTCGATCACGTCTTTCTTGTCGACCGCGAGATGGAAGGCCTGGCGAACCCGGACGTCGTTGAACGGCGGGACCAGGTTGTTCATGACGGCACCGTCCCAGGATGCTGTCGCGACGCTGTCGGCGCGAAGCTCGCCGTGGGACGACAACGGCTTCACCTGCTCCAGCGGCAGATCCCAGACGACGTCGATGTCGCCCGCCTGCAACGCGGCGATCTTGACGCTCATTTCGGGAATGATGTGCAATTCCACGCCGTCCAGCTTCGGCAGGCCGGGCTCGAAATAATCGGCATTGCGGGTCATCACCACGCGGTCGCCGGGCGTATAGCTGACGAACTTGAACGGGCCGGTGCCGATCGGTTGCGTCGCCAGCTGACCCACCGCGTCGCGCGGCGTGATCTTCACCTGGCGGTCGGAAAGCACATCGGCAAGGCCGCTGTACGGGACTTTCAGCTCGAACACGACGGTCGCCGGGTCCGG
>JAQGHW010000244.1 GCA_028291505.1 Rhodopila sp.
TGGGCGTCAGCCGCACCGTGATCCGGGAGGCCGTCGCCACCCTGCGCGCCGAGGGCCTGATCGCGACCCGTCAAGGCATCGGATCGTTCGTGGCGACCCTTCCAACCCAGGCCTTGTTTCGCATCGAGCCCGGCCAGGCCGCCTCCCTGACCGACGCGTTACACATCATGGAACTGCGCACCGCCGTAGAAACCGAAGCCGCGGGCCTCGCAGCCGAGCGCGCCACCAAATCCCAACGCCGCGCGATCCACGCCGCACTGGACGCGATCGACGCCGCAATCGAGCGAGGAGAACCAGCCGTCAACGAGGACTTCGCTTTTCACGCAGTCATTACCGACGCCACGCGCAATCCTCAGTTCCGGCGATTCCTGGATTTCCTCGGCCGCTTCATCATCCCCCGCGCCAGCGTGCGAATCCGAGCCCTGAACCTGCGCACCTACCTGATGACATTCCAGGAGGAACATCGCGCGATCGTCGCCGCGATCGATACGGGATCAGTCAAACAGGCCCAGGCCGCGATGCGCGCCCACCTGATCAGCAGCAGCCAGCGCTACCGCGCACTGGCGCCAGACAGCATCAAGGACAAGACGTCCATTCCGGGTCAGCAACACGCTTGACCCCCCAACCAGGAACTACGGAGTCTTGACCAACGGACACCCACCCGCGTTCAGCGGACGGAACACCGCCGCCCCCGGGATCGTCTGTTCCGTCGTATACAGATCCCACGGCCCTTTGCTCTCCGCCGGTGTCTTCACCTGGAACAGATACATGTCATGCACCGCCCGCCCATCCGGCCTTATCGTTACCGAACCAAACAGCTTGTCCTCGATCGGCGCCTTACCCATCGCCGCCACGACTTGCTCCCCAACGATCGTCTGCGAATCACGCACCGCGCGCAGATAGGCCAACGTCGCCGAATACACGCCAGCCTGGTCCTGCGTAGGCATCCGTCCATTCATGCGTTCAGACCACCGCTTGCTCCAGGCCCGCGTATTGTCGTTCAGATCCCAGTAGAACGCCTCCGTCAACTGCAACCCATGCGCCGCCGGCAACCCGATCGACTGAATATCCGACAACATCATGAACAACGCCGCGAGCTTCACACCGCTCCTGGTCAGCCCAAACTCCCCAGCCTGCTTCACCGCATTGATCGCGTCGGCACCGGTATTGGCCAGCGCCAGCACCTTCGCCCCGCTGCCTTGCGCCGCCAGCAGCGCCGAACCGAAATCCGTCGTCCCCAACGGCAGCCGCGTACTACCAAGCGCCTTGTCGCCGGCAGCCACCAAAGCGGTCGTCGCATCCCCCTCCAGCGCCTGACCCAACGCATAATCCACAGTAATGAAATACCACGTATTGGCGCCCGCCTTATGCATCGCCGCGACCGTGCTCGCGCCCTGAGCCCAGGTATCGCTCACCCACTGCACCGTCGTGGCCGAACAAGCCTTGCCAGTAATCGCCGAACTCATCGAACTGGACGCCAACGAAACCCGGTGCTTGTCCTTCATCACGCCGTCCACCGCCAGCGCGACACCCGAGTTCGGCAAATCCACAACCGCATCGACCCCATCCTGGTCAACCCATTTCGCGGCGATAGCGACCCCGATATCCGGCTTGTTCTGATGATCCGCAGCCAGGATCTCGACCTTCAGCCCCTTGCTTTCCGGCGCGAAATCCTCCGCCGCCATTTTCGCCGCCACAACCGATCCCGGCCCCCCCTGGTCGGCGAACGGACCAGTCATATCGGTCAACACCCCAACTTTCACCGTGTTATCCGGAATCTCCGCCCAGGCAGGCATCCCTCCCAACACGCCGGCAGCAAGACAAACCACGGTAAACAGACGGCTCATGCGAACACTCCTATCACAGCAGAGAGAAATACTCACGATGCTCCCAGTCCGTGACCGCGGACATGAAGCGGTCAATCTCGGCCTGCTTCAAACGACAGAAATAGTCGATGAAGAAACCGCCAAACTGCTCCTGAAAGCAGCCATCCGCACGCAACGCCGCCAACGCTTCAACCAGCCCCTTGGGCAACGCCGGCGCATCAGCCGAATAAGGCGCATCAGCCGACGGCCCCGGGTCCAGCGCACGATCGACCCCATCCAGCCCAGCAACGATCTGCGAGGCCATGTACAGATACGGATTTGCCGCCGGCTCCCCCACCCGGTTTTCCAGCCGAGTCGCCGGGTCGCCATCCCCACCCAGCACCCGCACCATGACGCCGCGGTTATCGCGCGCCCAACTCACCCGATCCGGCGCGTTCGCGAACGGACGGTATCGCTTGTAACCATTGATCGTCGGCGTACTGAACGCCGTCGCCGCGGCCGCATGAGCCAGCAACCCGCCCAGATACCCCTGCCCCAACGCCGACAACAGCGCCTCGGCGGACGCAAAAACATTCACCCCATCCGCCACGCGCCGCAACGACTGATGCAGATGCCACCCGCTGGACACCACATTATCCAGCTTCGGCCGGCACATGAACGTCGCATGATACCCCAGCCGCCGGCACACCTGCTTCACCGCCGACCGCAACAGCACCATCAGATCCGCCGGCCGCTCCCCCACCGTCGGCCCAAAAGTCAACTCCACCTGGCTCGGTCCAAACTCGATCTCCAGGGATCGCAGCGGCATCTCCAGCGCCTGCAAATTAACCCGCAGCGCCTCCATCAACGGATCGATCTCGTCGTAACGAACCTCCGTCAGATACTGATACCCCGTATTCAGCGGCAAAGTCGCGGGCAGCTCGCCATCAACCGGGACCGCCGTACCATCCAGCCGGAAAATATGGCACTCAACCTCCAGCCCAGCGACAAACTCCAGCCCACGTTCACCCAGCCGATCCAAACACCGCCGCAGCACATACCGGGTCGACAGCGGCAGCGGCGCCCCATCCTGGAAATGCAGATCGCACAACACCCAGCCAGTATGCGGCGCCCACGGCAGCACCCGGAACGTCAAAGGATCCGGCACCAGAACCATATCAGCCGCGCCCTGCAACGCCGGAATGCCAAAACCCCCGCCCGGCGTATAGACAGGAAATGACGTGCGCCCACACAGATCCTTCAGCAGCAGCGTCGCCGACGCGTTGACGCCATTACGCAGTACCCGCAGCGCCTCTTCCCGCACCAGGGTCTTGCCCCGCAACACCCCATGCACATCGGCAAAGGCGAAACGAACCACCTTCAACCCGCGCTCCAGCGCCGTTGCCGTAAGATGCCCCGCCGCCCTATACTGTTCGGCCGACCACAAAGCGTGAGGGGCAACGTAATCCGTCATCCAGCGTCGCAGGCC
>JAQGHW010000247.1 GCA_028291505.1 Rhodopila sp.
GGCCTGCGACAGCGCCGCCACGGTGAACGATTTGCCCTTGATACCCGCCATGAAGTTGACCGGCCGCGAAAGCGCCGCGCATACGGCACGAACCGCGTCGAGGTCCGGCAGGCCAGGCGCCATCAGCACATCCGCGCCCGCGGCCTCAAACGCTCGCAGGCGTTCGATAGTGTCCTCAAGGTCTGGATTGCCGCGCAGGTAGTTTTCAGTGCGCGCGGTCAGGGTGAAGGGAAACCGCGCGGACCGGGCGGCTTCCACCGCGGCGGCGATGCGTTCCTTGGCGTGGGACGCGTCATACAGCGGTCGTGCCGGGTCGCCGGTCGCGTCTTCGATCGATGCCCCGACCAGGCCGATCTGAACGGCGAGGCGGATGGTGTCGGCCGCGGCCCGTGGTGTGTCGCCGAAGCCTTTCTCCAGATCGGCTGAAACCGGCAGATCGGTGGCGTCGACGATGGCTTTGCAATGGGCCAGCGCTTCCTCCCGCGTCACCATGCCGTCGCGACGCCCGAGCACGCCCGCGCATGCGCCGCTGGAGGTGGCGAGGGCTTTGAAACCGAGCGCGGTCAGGATGCGGGCGGAGCCGGCGTCCCAGGCGTTGGCGATGACGAAGGTTTCGGGTGACTCATGCAACGCGCGGAAGCGTTGGGCTTTTTCGCTCTGGCTCATTCGGCGGCCCTCCGTTCGTTGAGGATTTCGTTGGTGTGCTCGCCCAGGCGTGGCGCCGGGCGCCGGACCGATCCGGGCGTGGCGGACAATTTGACCGTGACGCCCATGGTGCGGAACGGGCCTGTCACCGGATGGACGGTTTCCACTACCATGTCACGGGCCAATATCTGTGGATCGGTGTAGACCTCATCGTAGTGCAGCACCGGGCCGGCGGGGATGCCGAGCTTTTCTAGCGCGGTGAGCCAGTGGGCGGATGGTTGCACACGTAACTTGTCGGCCAGCAGCGCCACCAGCGCGTCGTTGTGCCTCACCCGTTCGGCGTTGTCGGCGAAGCGTGGATCGGCGACCAGTTCCGGGGCTTCGACAAGTTCGCACAGCTGGTTGAAGAATTTCTGCTGTGAGGCGCCGACGGTGATGTAGCCGTCGGCCGTTTGAAAGCACTGGTAGGGGGAGCTTCCGCGATGCGCCTGGCCGATCCGTTCGGGGCGGGTGCCGGTGGCGAAGTAGTGGGCGGATTCGTAGACCGCGAGCGAGGTGGCAGCTTCGAGCAGGGAGGTTTCGACGTGTTGGCCCTCACCGGTGCGGTGGCGCGCCTCTACCGCGGCGAGAACCCCGAAGGCCAGGAACATGCCGGCGGTGACGTCGGAGATCGCGATCGGCAGCCGGTGCGGCGGGCCGTCGGCGGGGCCGTTGGTGCTCATGAGGCCCGACATCGCCTGGGTGATCAGGTCGAAGCCGCCGCGCGAACTGTATGGGCCGGTCTGGCCGAAGCCGGAGATCGACGCCAGGATCAGCCGCTTGTTGCGCTGGTGCAGGACGGACCAGCCGATGCCGAGGCGATCCAGCACGCCGGGACGATAGTTTTCGACCAGGATGTCGGCCTGGTCGATCAGATGCAGCAGCGCATCCTTGTCCTGTTGCTGTTTCAGGTCGAGCACGACGGAGCGCTTGTTGCGGTTCCAGGTCATGAAGGGTGCGCTTTCGCCGTTGACGAACGGCGGCATGCCGCGGGCGGAATCTCCTTTCGGCGGCTCGATCTTGATGACCTCGGCACCATGGTCGGCCAGCAGCATGGCGCAGTAGGGTCCTGACAGGTGGCTGGTCAGGTCCAGGACCAGAAGGTGATCGAGTGCGCCTGCCATGATGTCTGCTCCGTTTCCTGTGTCAGTTTGTGCCAGCTTGCATGATCACCGACTTTGCCTCGCTGTCCCCGCACTGACAACCGCATGTCAATCTGTCGGCTGCAGCCGCACGATCGACGCTCCGTGGTTGCTGCCGACCCAGAACGACACCGGCGTCGTCGTGTCATCGACGAACGATCGGCGCATGTTGGTCGGCCGGGGCAGCAGATATTCCGTGAACGTTCCGGATTTCGGGTCGAGCCGTTCCACCCGGTCTGCCATCATTGAACCGGCCCATGCATCGCCGTTGCGGTCGGCGACGACGTCGTAGGGGAAATACCAGGGCGTCGGCGGAGTCCATTCGCTGAAACCCTGGGTATTGGTATCGAACATGCCGACCTTGTCGGCGTGAAACTCACCGAACCAGAGCTTCCCGTCGCCGGCGAGGGCACCGCGGCGCGGCGCCGAATTGGGCGTTGGTGTCGGCCATGTCTTGACCGCACCGGTCTTGGCGTCGACGCGGCCGATATCGCCGCGGCCGAACACCGTGAAATACACGTTGTTCGTTGCGTCGGTGGTAATATCGTAAAGGTTCGGGCTGGGGATTGGGAACGGCTGGAACACTTCATACTTGCCGCTGGCGATGTCGAGCCGGTAGATCGAATAGGTGCCCGAATCCTCGATCCATGCCTTGCCGTCGACTTGCGCGTGGGTCGGTTCTACCTCGGTTGTCTGGGTATAATCCTTGTTCAGCTCCGGTGGGACCGGAAAGACCCGGAACGTTTCGGTCTTTGGATCAAACCGGGCGACGGCGGCCTGGTAGGCCATGCCGACCCATATGTTGCCGGCTGCATCGGCGCGTAGGGCCAGCGAACCCTTGGGTGAAGCGGGCTTCAGCGTCGGTATCGTGTATTCGACGGTCTTGCCGGTTTTTGGATCGAGCTTGCCGAGGATCTGCTCCGCGAAACAATCGTACCACACGGTCCCGTCCGGTGCCACGACCACGTCGTGCGGCATGCGTGTCGGCTCTGCAAGATCATATTCGGTAATGACCACGTGCGTCGCACGCCCGGTTGGACGATGGAAGGTCTTCAGCGGAAAACCCCAGGTTTCCGACTTGCTCAAATTGACCCCAGCCAGGTATTCGGCCTGCTTGCGGATCGCGTCGTGCCGCTTCTCCAGCAGGAATTCACCCTGGTTGGTGACGCGGTCGGCGACCAGCGGCTGGGGGGTCAGCAGCGAGGACGCGGCTGAGTAATGAGCCATGCGTTCTTGCACCGCCACGAACTCGTCCGCCGTGTGGGTTGAGAACAGGGGCTGATGCAGGCTGTGGCAATTCGTGCAGCTCTGCAGGAACTGCTTCTGACTGGCGTTGCCCGGCAGACTTTCCATCCACTCCGCGTTGGTCAACTGGGCCGACAGGTCGCTCGTTTTGCGCAGCGTCAGATCGGCCGTCGCGGACGTGTTTGGGGCGACGTCGGCGGCGCTGAGGCCACCAAGATCGTATCCCACAGCCCGGATCGCCAACGAGTAATGTCCAGGCTGCAGTCGCTCGGTGGGGAACGTGTAGCGGCCCTTGGTGTCGCTGACCACGGTCACGGTGATATTCGATCCGTCGCGGTGCGCGCTGACCAGGACGCCTTCCATCAGGCCCTCTTCGGTGGAGCGGACATTGCCCGACAGCGCCGTGGCCGGTTGGGCACACGCGATCCCGGTACAGGCGATCCCGGTACAGGCGATCCCGGCGTAGACCAGAAACCCCAGTGCGAAAGCGGCCTTTTGGGTGATTCCCGGCGATGCCATCGGTTTCCTCCGTAGCGGTTATTATAGTTCTGGGCCGAAGCGAAGCACTTCGAGATGCTGAACGCAACCGAGGGCTGCAAATCGAGGCCCGCCGGCGCTTTCCGGCGCCGAACGACGGGCCTTCGCCAGTTTACTTGCCTTTGGCTTTCAAGGCCGCGTCCAGGCGGGAGAAAACGCGCCTCGCATTCCCTTCGTATACTGCGCTTCTGGCTTCCGCGGACAGCATCGTCGAGGCCTCGATGTAACGTTTCGTGTCGTCGTAGTAAAATCCGGTTTCCGGGTCGATTCCACGCACCGCACCGATCATCTCGCTGGCGAACAAGATATTTTTCGTCGGGATCACCTTGGTCAAAAGATCGATGCCGGGCTGATGATAGACGCAAGTATCGAAATAGATGTTGTTTAACAGAAGTTCCGTCAGCAGCGGCTTCTTCATCTCCTGCGCCAGTCCGCGGAAGCGTCCCCAGTGATACGGCACCGCGCCGCCGCCGTGCGGAATCAGACTTTCAGCGCCGGAAAGTCCTTGAAGAGATCGGACGTCAGGCACTGCATGAAGGCGGTGGTATCGGCGTTCAGGTAATGCGCACCGGTGGTGTGGAAGCACTCGTTGCAGCTTGTGCTGACATGGACCATGGCCGGAATGTCATATTCGACCATCTTCTCGTAGATCGGATACCACTGCCGATCCGACAGCGGAGGTGACGTCCAGTGCCCGCCCGATGGGTCCGGGTTCAGATTGATGCCGACGAAACCGTACTCCTTGATGCACCGCTCCAGCTCCGGGATGCAGGTCTTCGGGTCCGCCCCGGGCGACTGCGGCAGCATGGCGGCACCGGCGAAACTATCAGGAAACAACTGGCTGACCCGATAGCACAGCTCGTTGCAGATCGAGGCCCAGGTGGAGGAAACCGCCAGGTCGCCGATATGGTGGGCCATGAAACTGGCACGCGGGCTGAAAATCGTGAGGTCGCTGCCGCGCTCCCGCATCTTCGCGAGCTGGTTGGTTTCGATGCTTTCGCGCAGCTCATCGTCGCTGATTTTCAGCTCGCTGACCTTCGGCCTGGCGGACGGATCGTTGATGCCGGCGATCTGCCGGTTGCGCCACGTCTCCAATGCCTTGGGTGCCGTCGTGTAGTGGCCGTGAACGTCAATGATCATTGGTTTTTCCTCCTTGTGGCTTCGCCGCCGCATCATCGCGGCGACTGGCCGGCTTGGCCAGCGGTGCCGTCACTGGCATCCGCGCCACGTGCTTTTTTGCGCGAACCGGGTTGCGTCGGTGTCGTCGATCCCGCATTTTGTGACGGCCGGGCAATTCTGCGATCGTCAACGGCAGATGTTATGACAAAAGGGAAACGGACCATGCGGATTTCGCTAAGGAACGCCTTGCTCGGTTCGGTGTTTGGCTGCGCCTTGGCGATGTCCTGTGCCTGGGCGCCAACAGCCCGGGCGGCCGACCCGATCAAGATCGGCGTTATCGCGGAGACCTCGGCGATCAGCGGCGTCGGTATCCCGAATGGTGCCAAGATGGCCGCCGAGGAGATCAACAAGGCCGGCGGCATCAACGGCCAGATGATCGAGATCGTCGACTACGATGATCATAACTCCGCCGTCGACGCCGTGCGCGCATTCCAGCGTGCGGCGCAGCAGGACAAGGTGGCGGCGGTGATCGCGAGCTACGTCAGTGAGGTGGTGCTGGCGCTTGAACCCTGGGCCGGACGGCTGAAGATGCCGATGATCACACCGGGCGCCGCGAGCAACGACATCACCAAGCGCGTGCACGACGACTACGACCATCTGAAGTACGTCTTCCATGGTTATCTTGCGTCCACCCAAATCGCCGACGTCGTTTGCGAGGCGTCCAAGAGCCTGATGGTCAAAGACCTTCACATGAAGACCGCCGTCGTTATGAGTGAGGATGCTGCCTGGACGATTCCGCTGGACGAAGAGTACCTGAAATGCCTGGCCGCCGGCGGCCTGAAGGTGCTGGACCATATCCGGCTGTCCCCCGACACCACGGACTTCACGCCGATCTTCAACAAGATCGAGGGGGAGAAGCCGGACGTGATCGTCACCGGCATCAGCCATGTCGGCGTGCAGCCGACGGTGCAATGGCAGCAGCAGCAGGTGCCGATGCCGATGTACGGCGTGTCCAGCCAGGCCACCAACAGCACGTTCTGGAAGGACACCAACGGCGCGGCCGACGGCGTGATCTTCAACATGGCGTCGGCGCCGGACGTCGCGGTAACACCCAAGACGATCCCGTTCGCCAAGAACTACCAGGCAAAATACGGCAATCTGCCGGGCTACGCCGCCTATACGTCGTATGACGATGTGTATATGTGGGCGGACGCCATCCGTAAGGCCGGCAGCACCGACCCCGACAAGATCGTCGAGGCGATGGAGCAGACCGACTACGTCGGCACGATCGGCCGCATCGCATTCCTGCCGAAGACCGATACGTTCGCCCATGGCATGAGGATCGGCGAGGGCTACATCACCGGGTTGATGGTACAGTGGCAGAAGGGCAATCCGGTGACGGTGTGGCCCGCCAACGTGGCGACCGGCAAGATGACATTCCCGTCCTTCACCAAGTTGCCGGAGTAATACCGAAACAGCGTCGCTCGGGACACGCTTATGCGGATCAGGATAAGCGGTAGACGCAGCACGGCCTCCCCGACCGTCATGGCCCTGCATGTCCCGGCCATGACGGACAGGGAAAGCCAACTTTCTCCCTGTTGATATGATATCGAACCCAGATGGAGTTTCATGCTTGCCCTGCAAATCCTGATCGACGGGTTCGCGATCAGTAGTCTCTATGCCCTCGGCGCGACCGGGTTCACCCTGATCTTCGGTGTGTCCGGCGTGCTGAACCTGTCGCACGGCGCGATCATGGTGGTGGCCGCGGTGATCGCCTGGTGGGTGGCCGGGACGTTCGGTGCCGGCCCCTATCTTGGCGCGCTGGCCGGGGTCGCCGCCAGCCTGGCGTGCGCGTTCGTTACGTATAGCGTGATCGTGCGCCCGATCCAGAACTCGCCATCGATCCCGCGCGAGGAAAAAGAGATCTTCGTGCTCACCGGCACATTACTTTGGGGCATCATGCTGCAGGAGGCCGTCGCCTACCTGTTCACCAACAATCCGAAGACGGTGCGCCCGTTGGCGCAGGGCGTGGTGATGATCCTGGGTGTACGCACGCCGCTGAACGAGATCTTGACGGCGGTGCTGTCCTGGACGGCAATCGGCCTGCTGTATCTGCTGGTCAACCGGACGCGCACGGGAAAATCCCTACTTGCCGCCTCGATGAATCCGCGCGGCCTGACGCTGCTGGGTTTCGAGCTGTCCAACATCTACATCCTGGTGTGGGCGATCTACGGCGTGCTGGCGGGGATCGCCGGGGTTCTGCTGGGGGCGTTCCTCGGCGTCAGCTCGGACAATGCCGGCACGCTGACCGCCAGCGCGTTCTCGATCGTCGTGCTGGGTGGCCTGGGCAGTGTCTCCGGGTCGCTGATGGCCGCCTATGTCGTGGGCTATCTGGAAACGATGACCGCGTATCTCGTCTCGCCCTCGATCCGCACGGTGCCGGTGCTGCTGCTGCTGGTCGCTGTGGTCTACGTGCGGCCGCAGGGCCTGCTGGGGCGGAGATAGACGATGCTGCGATCACGCACCTTCCTGATCGTCGTCCCCACCCTGCTGGTCATGGCTCTGCTGCCGCTGGGCGTCGGCGGCTACATCCTCGGACTGCTGACGTTGGCGTATTATTACGCCGTGTTCGCCATGTCGTGGGACCTGCTGTTCGGCTTCGCCGGGGAGGTCAACTTCGGCCCCAGCTTCCTGATCGGTGTCGGCGCCTACACCGCCGCGCTGCTGAACCATTACTGGCTGTGGCCGATTCCCCCCTGCCTGGTGGCCGGCGCATTCGCCGCCGTGGTGGCAGGGGCGGTCCTCGCGGTGCCGGCGCTGCGGCTGACCGGACCTTACTTCGGCCTCGTCACCCTGGTTGCCGTCTTACTGCTGCAAAACGTGCTGGTGCTGTTCGCCGGCATCACCGGGGGAGAAATCGGACTGGACCTGCCGGACGTGCTGTCGATCGACGACAACACCAATTACTACTACGCGCTGGCCTTCATGACCGTCAGCGGCGCCATCCTGTTCGGCCTGTCGCAATCCCCGGTCGGCCTCATCCTGCAAGCCAGCGGGCAGGACGCAATCGAGGCCGCCGCACTCGGTTTCAACGTCGCCAAGCACAAGCTGGCGGCGTTCTGCATCAGCGCGTTCTTCTCCGGACTGGCGGGCGCGATGCTGATCTTCTACCTCGGCACCGCGTCGGTCGGCACCGTGGTGGACATCGCTGTTGGGGTGAACGTCATCATTGCCGCGGTCCTGGGTGGGCGGCGCACCATCATCGGCGCGGCCGTCGGCTCGATCTTCCTGATTGGCGCCGGGGAAATCCTGCGTCCCCTCGGCCAACTTTCCACGTTCGTGGTTTCCGCCATCGCGCTGGTGGTGATCCTGTTCTTCCCCGGTGGCTTCATGGGCCGCCTGTTGCAGGCAGGGGGCCGGGAATGACCGCGCTACTGGAAGTCGAGGGCCTCACCAAGCGCTTCGGCGGCCTGGTGGCGGTGAAGGATATCGGCTTCTCGATCAATGCCGGTGAAATCCTCGGCCTGATCGGGCCGAACGGATCGGGCAAGTCGACCGTGATGAAGTGCATCATGGGAATCGAGCGCCCAACCGCCGGCCAGGTGAAGCTGCAAGGCATCAACGTCGCCGGCTGGCCCACCCACCGCATCGCTCGGCAGGGGGTCGGTATCGTCTTCCAGCATGCCCGTCCGTTACATCGGCAAACCATCCTGGAGCACATCAAGCTCGCGCTGCTGCCCGACAACTTGCTGATGCTGGCGACCGATCACGGGGTGACCCGCCAAGCGGAGGAAATCGCCGGTCGCGTCGGGCTGTCGGGGGTGATGCATCGTTTGCCGCGCACTCTGCCGTTCGCCGATCTGCGACGGCTGGAACTGGCCAAGGCGATCGCCCGCAACCCCAAGGTCGTGCTGGTGGACGAACCGTTCGCCGGGCTGACGTCGGGTGAGGTCGCCGACTTCTCCGCACTGATCGGCAGTTTTCGCGCCGAGGGCCATGCCGTGCTGCTGGTCGACCACAACGTCAAAAGTGTCGCCGCGCTGGTTGACCGCGTGCTGGCGATGTACCTCGGCGAGAAAGTGGCCGAGGGCACTGCCGACGAAGTGATGCGCAACGAAACCGTCCGGCGGGTCTACCTGGGTGGCAAGATCGAAACCGCGGCGAGGCCGGAACGCGAGGGCAAGGATCGCACGCCGCTGCTGGATGTGCGCGGGCTTGGTGTGCTGTACGGCAAGGCCACGGCCCTGGAGGACGTCTCGATCCATATCGGAGAGGGCGAGTTCGTTTCGGTCGTCGGGCTGAACGGCGCCGGCAAGACCACGCTGTTCAACGCCATTTCCAGTCTGGTGCCCTATAGCGGCACCATCAACTGGCGCGGTGAGACGCTGGCCGGCCGGACCCCCGGCGCCATCGCGCGCGGCGGCATCGTGCAGTGCCCGGAAACCCGAGAGCTGTTCGGCGATATGTCGGTGCGGGAGAACCTCGATCTCGGCGGGCAGCATCTGCCGGTGGCGACGGCGGCGACGCAACTCGACTGGCTGTTCGGCCTGTTTCCGATCCTGAAGTCGCGCCAGGGCCAGGCGGCCCGCACGCTGTCGGGCGGCGAGCAGCAGATGCTGGCGATCGCACGAGCACTGATGATGCAGCCGAAACTGCTGATCCTGGACGAGCCGACACTAGGCCTGGCGCCAGTGATCCTGGAACAGTTGTCGAAAGCGCTGGAGACGTTGCGGCAGACCACCGACATCACCGTGCTGCTGGGCGAGCAGAACGTGACCTTCGCCCTGCCGCATGCTGACCGGGTCTATGTCATCGAACATTCCCGGATTATCTGGGAGGGTGATCCGGCGCGGTTCGCGGAAGAAGCCGGCGCCGGGTATTTGTGAGGGCTCTGCCCTCAACCCGCCAAGGGCAAGCCCTTGGAACCGCTCCTATGAGGTTTGGGGGTGAAGAGGGGCCGACTGCAATGTCAAAACCACCGAGTAGGCCCCTCTTAACCCCCCAAACCTTAATGAATGGATTTCAAAGGCTCCGCCTTTGATGGGGTCGAGGGGCGAAGACCCTCGCCTTGCTCGCTGTCCGGTTCCAGCATGCTGATGCGGGACAGATCGGCGATTGCGCTGCCAACTTCTCCCAGTTTGACCATATCGGCGAAACGCATCCCGAACCGGATGCGCTCAACCGAGTAATCCCTGATGTCCTGTATCTGCGCGTTCAGCGCGTGGTCATGTGCCTCGACCGTCAGGAACAGCCTGACGTCCGCCTCAGCAAAAGTCTCGACATCGTAGGCGTGCAGTGGACTTTCATCATCGAACACGTGCATGATCGTCCAGGGCATGATGAAGACCGGCAGGTGGGACTGCTGGAGGTGCAATTCGTGAATCCGCCGAAAGTAGGTGCTCTCCGCCGTCCGCCCCCCCATAAGCGCGAACAGCCGCACGGTGGCGTTGCTCATCATCGTGACGCGGCCGTTGACGATGCGCAGCATCAGGGTTGGCCGGCCATTGTGCGTGGTTACAACGGCATCCTCGGCATAAACGATTTTTGCCTTGGGCCGGGAGAAGCGGACGAACAGCAGGCCGGTGAAGATGGCGGTGAACGCCATGCCGGTTACGATTTCCGCCGCCGAGACGATATGACCATACAGGGTCGCGGGCGCCATCACCCCGTAACCGACGGTCGCCAACGTCTCGATACTGAAGAAGAATACGTCTGCGAAGGAATCCGGTGCGATGTTGGCGACGTCGCCGGGGCGGAGCCAGTAGAGCAACGCGAATACGAGGTTGATTACCAGCCAGCAGGACAGCATGGCCACGGCGAAGCCCGGCCAGGACAGGCTGACCGCCAGATGGTACGGATCGCGCAGGTCGAAGCGCGACGCCCCCAGCTTCGACAGGCCGAATTCCGCCCGCCCGATCGGGATCGGCTTCGGATCGCGGCGGTGCCTCGTGTTCGACATGGCGACAAGCCTACCTGCCACGGAGCAGCGGCGTCATCCTTTGCGTGGCCAACCTTTGCGCACGGTGCCGCTACATGCGAAGAAGCAACCAGAAAGCGGTGCCGGTAGAGCAAGGCCGCCGCTCGGGGGAAAGACAAGCATGGCCACGGTGTCCATCCGCGACGTCCGCAAGCGCTACGGGTCCACCGAGGTGCTGCACGGTGTCAGCGTCGAAATCGAGGACGGCGAATTCGTCATCCTCGTCGGTCCGTCCGGTTGCGGTAAATCGACACTGCTGCGGATGATCGCCGGATTGGAGAACATCACCGGCGGCGAGATCGCCATCGGCGGCCGCGTGGTCAACGACGTCGCCCCGAAGGAGCGCGACATCGCGATGGTGTTCCAGAACTACGCGCTGTATCCGCACATGACGGTGCGCGACAACATGGCGTTCGCGCTCAGCCTGGCGAGTGCCCCGAAGGCGGTGATCGACCAGAAGGTTGCCCGGGCGGCGGAAATCCTCAGTCTGGCACCGTATCTGAACCGGTATCCTCGGCAGTTGTCCGGCGGCCAGCGGCAGCGCGTGGCGATGGGACGGGCGATCGTCCGCGACCCCCAGGTGTTCCTGTTCGATGAGCCGCTATCCAACCTGGACGCCAAGCTGCGCGTTGCGATGCGGGCGGAAATCAAGGAACTGCACCAGCGCCTGACCACGACCACGGTCTATGTGACTCACGATCAGATCGAGGCCATGACGATGGCCGATAAGATCGTGGTGATGAATGGCGGCAACGTGGAGCAGATCGGGGCGCCGCTCGACCTGTACGACAATCCGGCCAATCTGTTCGTTGCCGGGTTCATCGGGTCTCCCGCCATGAACTTCCTGACCGGCACGGTGGACGGTGGCGCGTTTCGCTCGAACGGAGGCACGTCGTTGCCGCTGCCCTCGACCAGGGGCGTGTCCGAGGGGAGCCCGATCGTCTACGGCATCCGCCCGGAGCACTTTCAGCTGAACGGCGGCGGGGTTCCGGCCAGGGTGAACGTGATAGAGCCGACCGGGTCGGAGACCCAGGTAATGGCTGAATTCGCCGGTACCCCTATCATTGCCGCATTCCGCGAACGGGTCGCCGCCAGGCCCGGGGAGACAATCCACATCACGCCCGATCCG
>JAQGHW010000293.1 GCA_028291505.1 Rhodopila sp.
GAAACCGCGCGAAAAAGGCTTGATCCACATGATGAGCAAGCGCGCCGAGTTGGAGATGCTCGACGCCATCAGTGTTTATTTCCACCATGCCACACCGGGGCTTGTACCCGACGTCGAGATTTATCAGAACGCCGAGTGGGGGTTCCGTCAGCGCGACAAAGCCCTGAAGGGGATGCACTACTTCGATGGCATTTTGAAAAGACAGCCTTTTGTCACCGGTGAGGTCTTCTCGATGGCCGACATCACGGTCATAGGCGGTTTGATCTTTGCCGGGCTCGTGGAGCTGCCGGTGCCTGCGGAGTGCGAGGCTCTTCAAGCCTGGTACGCAAGGATGCAGGAGCGTCCCAGCGTAAAGAACAGGGTGACGATGTCAGAACCGACCGAGGCTCCTTCGCGATCTGACCCTGGGGCGTACCCCCTGGCCTGATAGCGATTCTAGGCCTTCAGCTTCGTCAGCAGGGCAGCTTCACGCTCGGGGATGAGGCCAGCGCGGAGCTCGGCCTGACGCTCTGGAGAAGTGCGAAGCCAGGCCAGGGTGTCGGCGGCGGTGAGCGGCAGAGGGCGGTAGGTGAGGCCCGCGGCAATGGCGCGGCGGATGTCGCGGCGGTGGAAGCCGAAGGTTTCGCCCTGACCGGGGATCCACACCGGCATATCGCCCCAAGGCGAGACATTGTTCTCCGTCAAGAACGCCTTGGGTGCCCAGACGAGCTTGGGATGGACTTGTATGCCCTGGGCGATCCCCGCCAGCATCTGGTCCATGGTGATCGGGTGGTCGGGACCAGCGGCGTTGAACACGCCGGTGGTGCGCTCTTCGGCCACGCGGATGGTCCATTCGGCCAGGTCGCGGACGTCGATGAACTGCACGGGATCGCTCCCGTCGCCGGGCGCCAGTATTTCGCCGCCGCGGGCCAGTCGCGCGGGCCAATAGGTGAAGCGGTCGGTCTCGTCGTTCGGCCCCACGATCAGGCTCGCGCGGATAATAGTGGTGGCGGCCTCGCCGTACTGGGCCTGTGCCTCCTTTTCGCACTGGGCCTTGAGCGGTCCGTAAAGCCGCCGGTCGGCGTTCAGTGACTGGGTTGTCTCGGCCATCGGGTCGGCGCCCTTGTAGACCGCGAGCGGGGCCGTCTCGTCTGCCGGCCTGTCGCTGGCGGCATAGACCGAGATGGTCGAAATGAAGACGTACAGGCCAACGTGACCCTTCAGCACGCGGGCGACGTCGCGCACCCAGATCGGCAGTGAGGTCGGATTGTCGATGCAGGCGTCCCAGTCGCGGCCCTCCAGCGCTTTGAGGTCTCCGTCGCGGTCACCGAGCAGCTGCTCCACCGGGGCGGGCCAGGGTTCCTTCTGCCGGCCGCGGTTGAAAACAGTGACGCGGTGCCCGCGGGCCAGCGCGTAGCGGACCTGGTGCGGGCCGATGAAACCCGTGCCCCCCAGGATCAACAGGCGCATCGGTTCCAAGGGGCGTCGTGTCCGCATGGCGCGTTCCTCTTCCGACAGTCATAGAGCCGGGTTGGACCGTACACGGAGCGCCCTTCTCTGGCTAATGTCATCTCGGAATCCGGGAAGTCGCGTAGCCGAGGTGGTCGAGCGGCTCCGCTGCTACCGGACCCCCAACTTCTGAGCCGATCTACAGCTAGTACCTCTGCACAGAGGTTTCGACCGGTTGCGGCAGCTGGGACAGCGCGCCACCGCCGGCGGTTGGACCTCGACCGATGAGCACCCGTAACGGCCCGAACTGCTTCAAACGCGCACCGCGGCTTCTCGCGAGGAACCCCTTTGACCGATAGAGGTTCCAAGGTCATGGTTCAGGGTACTGCGTATCGACGCTCTCTTCGGCTTCGACAGGACGGGGGTGGAAAAGATGCAATCTGCGTTGGATTTGTTCCTGAGGCGGTTCATCAAGGTTGGCCGGCTGACCGTGCGGTGGCCGGACGGCAGCTCACAGACCTATGCGGGTCCGCCGGCGTCGGGTGCAGAGGCCAAGATGGTATTGCGCGACCGACACACGGTACGGCGCCTGGTGCTCAACCCGGAGCTCGGGTTCGGGGAAGCCTATATGGAGGGTGGCCTGGTGCCGCTCGACGGCTCGACGATCCACGACATACTCGCCGTGCTCGTCGCTAATCTCCGCGGCGGCTCCGGCGGGTCGCTGGTCGTCTGGCTCCGGCGCGCGGCTGCCCGCATGCGCCGGCCGCTCGACCAATTCAACGCGGTCGGCCGCGCCCGGCGAAACGTGGCGCACCACTATGACCTGAACGGACGGCTGTACAGCCTGTTCCTGGATCGAGACCGCCAATACTCCTGTGCCTATTTCCCCGCGGGAACCGAAACCCTGGAAGAGGCGCAGGCAGCCAAGAAGCGCCATATCGCCGC
This sequence comes from Rhodopila sp., assembly GCA_028291505.1. Lineage (GTDB taxonomy): Bacteria > Pseudomonadota > Alphaproteobacteria > Acetobacterales > Acetobacteraceae > Rhodopila. The sequence continues at coordinate 2,374 of JAQGHW010000293.1, forward strand.
CAAGCTTTGCCTGGACCGGCCCGACCTTTCGGTGCTCGACATCGGCTGCGGCTGGGGCGGCATGGCCCTGACCCTCGCGCGCGACTATGGCGCCAGGGTGACCGGTATCACCCTATCGACGGAACAGTTGAACGCGGCTCGGGCGCGCGCTGAAGCCGAGGGGCTGGCAGATCGCGTCTCGTTCGAACTGATGGACTACCGGGCGATGAACCGGCGCTTCGACCGCATCGTCTCGGTTGGCATGTTCGAGCATGTCGGGGTGGTCCATTATCGTGCCTTTTTCGAAGCGGTCGCTCGGTGCCTGGAACCGGATGGCGTGGCGCTTTTGCACAGCATCGGCCAATGGGACGGGCCGGGGACCAACAATCTCTGGATCCAGAAATACATCTTCCCGGGAGCCTACTGCCCGTCCTTGAGCGAGGTGACACGCGCGATCGAGCGCTCCCGCCTGTTGACCACCGACGTCGAGGTGCTGCGGCTGCACTATGCGGAGACGCTATGCCATTGGCGGCGGCGCTTCGCGGCTAGCCGGGACACGATCACCTCGCTCTATGACGAGCGCTTCTACCGCATGTTCGAGTTCTACCTGTCGAGCTGCGAACTGGCCTTCCGCTGTGGCAGTCTCACGGTCTTCCAGATCCAGATCGCGCACCGGCAGATCGCCGTGCCGCTCACCCGCGATTACATCACCGATTTCGATCGCGGCCTTGCCCAGCCAAGCGGTGCGGACGGGCGTGTCCCGGAACGGATGACCCGTGCAGGGCCGGAGACGTCCGAGCGACAAGATCATACTTAACGATCTCTATCCCAAGGGCATCGTCGTCCCGGATGAGGAGATGGCCGCGTTAAACATCGTCCGCACTGAATTCCACGGCGAGTGGAACTACACGATCCGATCAGGCAACCGCTCAGATAGAGCGGTTGCTTCCTGACGGGCCCTTACCAGGTTAACACGGTCGCAAATGTGACGCCTTGATATTGCGCATCACGGGTGCGGCCATTCAATCCAGGGGCACCCTGGTTGAAGTCAAAACCACCCTGGTGCCGATGCGCGTATTGATATTCCGCGACCAACTGGAGCCCAGGTGCTAATCGGTAGGTGCCTCCCAGGGCAGTTTCATATTCGTGACGTTGCGAAACACCCGTCAAACGCGCTTCGCCTTGCGTGTCAATGACACCAAACGTCACGGCCAGTATGATCGGGCCCTTGGCATAGGTTAGACCTGTCATTACGGCATTAGTCGGCGCGCCGCCGGTGGGACGCTCAGCCAACTGGCCATTCACCGCGCCGCCGATGTAGTCCACAGCAGCAGTAACGTTGAAGGCCGTGACAGCGACGCCAGCTTTGTAAAAACCCAGGTTGTCATAACGAAGTGCCGTCGGACTTGCCGAGGGCGAGGGCTTAACGAACGCTGTGGTCGTTAGATCCTCCTTGCCAGCGGTCTCATAGAAACCATAGGTCTTGAAGTCAACGGCGCCGAACGTCCGCTGAAAACGTAAACCGACCCCGACCTGATTAAGCCACCGCGTCGGGTCGTTGCCCGCGGAGACGTTGATGCAATTCGGTCCGGCCTGGTTGCAAGTAGCGCTTTGAATCGGAGTGGACCCCGATGCATTTGCAAATGCGTTGCCCTCGCTCGGCGCATACTGCACACCAAAATCGAAGCCATAGAGCTGCGGCGATAGATAGACAATCTTATTGTTGGCATATTCAGCCCCGACCTGCGACAGCCAAACGAATGGTGGTGAAACACCACTCGGCGCGGTTTCCTGCGACGCTCCGGCGTCCAAGCCGCCGAGGCCAGCATCCCAGCACTGCGACGTGAAGATGCAGTTGTCAAACAGGCCGATCACGCCGTCCCCTTGACCGAAGCGGACGAGACCAACACGGTCTGATGCCAAGTAGGTGAAAGCACGGCGGACGAAGATTGTCTGAGCCGAACTGTTCGCGCTCGGGCTGGCGTTGCCGCCCGTAGCCCCGCCGTTTGTGGTGCCCGTCGTGCCGGCAAAGAAGTTCTCCCGCAGTTCCACGGATGCCCCGTAACGCAGGCCGTTGGTCGCGACGCCATCGAAGCCTGGATACAGGCGGAAGTAGCTAGCGATACCGACGGGATTGAGCTTGAAGCCGTTCGGGCTGCCGTTAGCATTCAGACCTTTGTCGACACTGGTGAAGTTCGTGGTGATGTTCATCTCCACGCGGCCGTTCAGGCGGATCACGACGGTGCCCGGCGCCGGAGGAGCGATAACGTTCGGCGGATATTCCGAACTTAGTAAGCCGGCGGCGGCACTGCCGGAGGGCGTATTGGCAATGCCCCAGGCGTTGTTGTTGTTATTCGTGGCGGGGCCAGCTCCGTAGGGCGCGACCAATTGCCCCTGGGAGGGATTTGCGGGCGACTGGGCATGTGCCAGCGCTGCGGTCCCGCCGAGGAGAGCCGCGCTCGCAAGAAGGATTCTTCGCATGTCGATCTTCCCATGAATCGGAATATTTGTTACGGAGACCTGACGGATTCAGGCGACTCCACAGCCGCTCGACTTGCCATGACGATCGGTTAATAGATTGGCGTCGTCGCCAAGAACGTGAGATTTTGGCTATCAGCCTGTATACTTGGCTCTACATCCAGCGCGCCCGCGCGCAGACGGTCATTCATTCATGCGATCATTAAGGATCCCCTTTTGGCGATTCCTTATATAGACCGGGGGTTGAAGCGATTTATTCGCATGCTCGACGATTTTTTAATGTAATGCGGGTTGTTTCATTCTTCTCGCCGATCGGGAATAAAAAGCGGTCCATTTCGATCATCCTACCGCTGGTGCAGAACAAGCCAGTCTGTCCGCAGAAGTTGCGGACGTGTCACCAGGAGATCTAACATGAACGCAAAGATCCGTGGCGGTTTGGTCGTGAAATTCGCGCAATGTCGAGAATAAACGGCCACGCAGTTCGGTCTTATCCATGCTGACGCAAAACACCTCAACCGCTCCGCAACCCATTGCGAACAGCCATTAGGAGATCCGAAGATGAAAAACCTGATTCTTGCCGCCTTCGCGGCCCTCAGCCTGACCGCCGCCATTACGCCGATTGCGAATGCCGCCAGTACGATCGCTGGGGATGCACAGGCCACAC
>JAQGHW010000326.1 GCA_028291505.1 Rhodopila sp.
CGGCCCGCAGTTTGACCAACACATTGACCAACGATGAGAGCATAGACAGTTGAACTGAATGCAGTTTCAATCGGTTGCGGGGGGCCTACGGCATATCCCTCCCTCTCCGCCAACGGGTCTAACGTCGAACCGAATAGCCGGGCGGCGGCATCAACCAGCGGCCGCTCGCAACCGGCCGACCCTCATGACCGGTGACCCGTCACATCGCCAGATAGCCACCATCGACGTAAAGTTCCGCGCCGGTGACATAGGACGCCTCGTCTGACGCCAGGAACAGGATGGCGTTGGCGACTTCGTCCACCTCCCCGGTGCGGCCGAGTGGCACCGATCTTAGCATCTTGGCACGAACGGCGGGATCGGCTGTGGCGCCGGAGGTCCGCATCGGCGGCATCAGTCCGGGATGAACCGAGTTGCAACGAATCCCATCTTTGCCAAATTGCACTGCGGTGGACTTGGTCATGATCCGCACAGCACCCTTCGCCGCGTTGTAGCTCATGTGCACCATGCTCTGGCCGACAACGCCTGAAATCGATGAAAGATTGACGATCGAACCCCCGCCATTCGGCTGCATCTGCCGCACAGCCGCTGCGGTGCCAAGGAAGACCCCGGTGCTATTCACCGCCATCACGCGCTCCCAAAGCCCGGAGTCGAGCAGGTCGTTGGTCGCGCTGCCGCTGATGCCCGCGTTATTCACCAGGATGTCCAGCTTGCCGAATGCGCGCACCGTTGCATCCACGACCCGCTTCCAGCCCGCCTCGTCGGTCACGTCCAGCGCCATGAACAACGCCTTGCCCCCAGCCGCGTTGATGCCGTCGGCGACCACCCTACCCTCTTCTTCCAGCATGTCGGCGATGACAACTTTCGCGCCTTCCACGCCGAACCGCCGGGCTGTCGCCGCCCCCATCCCCGACGCCGCGCCGGTGATGATGGCGACCTTATCCGCTAGACGCATGACTGTTCCCTCCTGTGCGTGTCTGTTATCGAGACTCTGCCATTGACCGGGGGCCTTGGCTACCAGCCGGTATCCAGGGCACCATGCGAACAGTTACCGCATTCATCGGAGTAAGCACCTCATGGCCCATCGCGGCTTGACCTTCGGCATCTTCCTGGCCCCGTTCCACCGCTTGGGCGAGAATCCGACCCTCGCGATCGACCGCGATGTGGAACTAATCCAGTGGCTCGATTACCTGGGCTACGACGAGGCATGGATCGGCGAGCACCATTCCGCGGGATGGGAGCTGATTGCGTCCCCGGAATTGATCATCGCCGCCGCGGCCGAGAAAACGAAGCACATCAAACTGGGTTCGGGCGTCACCAGCCTGCCCTACCATCATCCATTCCTGGTGGCACAGCGCTGGGTGCAACTCGATCACATGACACGTGGCCGAGCCATGCTCGGTTGCGGTCCCGGCGCGCTAACGTCTGACGCCTACATGCTGGGTATCCAACCATCGACGCAACGGCCACGCATGCTGCAATCCCTGGACGCGATCATGCAGCTTCTGAAGATGGAGGACCGGGTCACTATCAAGACCGACTGGTTCGAAATGAACGATGCCCGTCTTCATCTGGCCCCCTACAGCGATCCGCATTTCGAGATCGCCGTTGCCAGCACCATTACCCCCTTCGGCATGATCGCCGCCGGCACCCACGGTGTTGGCGTGTTGTCGATCGGCGCCGGTTTGCCTGGCGGGCCGGAAGCCCTGGCCACCCAATGGAAGATCGCCGAGGACGCAGCCGCGAAATCAGGCAAAACCGTTAGTCGCAAGAAATGGCGGGTCGTGGTCAACGCCCACATCGCCGAGGACGACGAGCAAGCCCTGAACGAAGTCCGCAAAGGCGAGCGCAACGAAACCATCACCTACTTCGAGGACACCCTCGGCCGTCCCCCGGGCCGCTCCGACGACCCGCTGAGTGACGGCGTCAAGATGGGAACGACGCTCGTGGGATCGCCTGACACGGTCGCCAAGGGGATCAGGCGGCTGCTGGAATACAGTCAGGGTGGCTTCGGCGGCATCCTGTTCCGTGCACATGAATGGGCGACGCGCGAGCAGACGATGCGCAGCTACGAGCTTTTCGCCCGCTACGTGATGCCGGTGTTCCAGCAGTCACTGGACGCGCCGATCGGGTCGAGCACCTGGGCGCAGGAAAACCGCAAACAGGTGTTTGGTTCTACGCCGGAAGCCGTGCGACGCGCGTTCACCGATTTCGGCGCGGCAGTTCCGGACGATTTCAAGCAGCGCACGCTGGGTGGGCGGGATGTGACTTAGCCGGCGGGCTAGGTCGCGGTAGCTGACCGCTCCTGTCCGACGAAGACACCGAAGGATCGGGCGGCACTGCGACGCCTAACCCAGCGCCTTCGCGAGCACCTTGCGCGCGGAGGCGACCCGCTGCAGCCCGGCGGCCGGCGCAAGATCGAGTGGGGCACTGATGTTGATGTGGGTCACCCCTGCCGCCTGCAGTTTTTTGCCGGCGGCGACCCAGGCCGCCTCGCCGCCGTCGGCGGCGATCAACTGACCCCGCACCATCAATGCCCGCGGATTGCGGCCTGCCTCCTGCATGTACCCCCGCAGTCGTGGCAAGTCGGGGCCGGATCGCCCAGTGACATCCAGCCGTCCGCGAGCCGGGCAACCCGGCGAAGCGCCCGCTCACCTGTTTCGGTGCCGAACCACAGCGGTATCGCCGGCAGCGCCGAGCGGCTGATGCCGACCTTGTCGAGCTTGTGGTAGCGGCCATCGAACGTCACGAAAGGTTGCGACCAGAGCAGGCGCAGCACCTCGATCTGCTCCTCCATGCGACGGCCCCGATCGTGAAGATCTTGACCCAGTGCCTGGTACTCCGCAGCATTCCAGTTCACACCGACACTGAGATCGAAACGGCCGCCGCTGAACAGCGCGAGTTCCGCGGCCTGTTTCGCCAGCAACACGGTGGGCCAGGTGGGCAGGATCAGGATACTGGTGATGAACCGCAAGCGTTGCGTGATTGCCGCGAGGTAGGAGAAGGTCACGAACGGATCATAGAACGGCCCGACATACTGCCGGTCGGGTCGCTGCGGGTTGGTACCAGGTTATTGCGCCA
>JAQGHW010000343.1 GCA_028291505.1 Rhodopila sp.
GGCATTGCGGATCGGTGCCCAGGCTTGCGCGGTCTTCAATTCCTCGGCTCACGCGTCCATACTGGGGAAAATGTCCGGAAGGAAACCAGCCGATGCGCAGCGCCGTCGTCGTCTCTACCGCCCGCCCGCCGATCGGCCGCGCTTATCGAGCGGCGTCCAACGACACGCAGAGCCAGGCGCTCGGCGGCCAGGTCGTCGCGCAGGCGGAGCAGCGGGCCAGTATCGATCCGGCGGAGGCCGAGGATGTGGCGGCAGGCGCGGCCGGTCTGTTCGAGGTGGCCTGAACCATGCCGGTCGATCCTCAGATTCAGATGTTGCTGACGCTGCGTGCCGGGTTACCCGCGCTGCATACTTTGTCGGTGGAAGAGGCTCGGGCTCAGTTCATGGTTCGGGGGTTTCCCGGGCTGCGGGTGCCGGCGGTCGCGAAGGTAACCGACCGGGACATGCAGGGGCCGGGTGGTTCGCTGGGGCTGCGTGTCTATACGCCGCTGGGCCAGGGGCCGTTCCCGCTGATGGTGTTCTTTCATGGCAGCGGGTTCGTCGTGTGCAGCCTGGATACGCATGACGGGATGTGCCGCAATTTGTGCGCGGGGACGGGCTGCGTGGTGGTTTCCGTCGATTACCGGCTGGCGCCTGAAGCGAAGTTTCCGGCTGCTCCGGATGATTGCCTGGCGGCGACTCGGTGGGTGGTGGCGAACGCGGCAGCGCTGGGCGGGGATCCGGGGCTGGTTCTGGTGGCGGGGGACAGCGCGGGTGGCAATCTTGCGGCGGTCACGGCGCTGCGGGTGCGGGATGAGGGCGGGCCGGCGTTGGCAGGTCAGTTGCTGATCTACCCGGTTACGGATTTTTATGAGCCTGGCACGCCTTCGATGATGGAAAACGCTGATGGCTATGGGCTGACCCGGGATGGGATGATCTGGTTCTGGACCCACTATCTGGCCGACCCGTCGCACGGAGCTGATCCATATGCCAGTCCGTTCCGCGCCGTTGACCTCAGCGGGTTACCGCCGGCGCTGGTCGTGACGGCGGAATATGATCCGCTGCGGGATGAGGGGGAGTATTACGCCGATCGGCTGCGTCGGGCCGGCGTGCCGACCGTGGCGAAACGCTGGGACGGGATGAACCATGGGTTCTTCTTCTGGCCCGGCGTGGTGGATCGTGCGGGCGCAGCGATGGACGAGGCGTGTGCCTGGGTGGGATCGTTACTTAGGACATGACTGGGCCGGGACCTGGAGCAACATCAGCCTGACTGGAACAGTCCGTCAGCCTAAAAGCTCTAGTGGTCGGATCCCGACGCCTGACTCCCGGGCGTTGGGTGAATCGACCCACCAAATCAAAGGCTAGTGGATAAATGTGACGGTTCTTTCCGTTAGATTTTATCCACCAGACGCGCGGGGCGCGGATGAATCCGTGAGAATCCTTTACACATCCAAAAATCGCCAGCCGCTATGTGATTGATTTCATACATTGGCATGCGTCTTGCTTCAATTTTGACGAGGCTTTGTATTCTCAAGGCGTCAATGATATTAATCAAGGATTTAAATGTGAAAAGGCAATTGGGCCAATTATTAGCCTTGATAGCGATTTCCGTAATGCCGGGGATCGCAAACGCAACACTGACCAGCCAAGTGCAACTGAGCTTCACGGAGGCTGGTTTCACCACGGCGTTTTCGCAGATCTATAACGCCGGCGACGATATCCAGTTTACCGAAACTTTCGGTGGCTATGTCCTGTTGATTTCGGCAGATTCAGACAACCTTTACGGCCAGTCCGCTCTAGGAACGAATCCGTTTCTCTCGCTGACGGTTCAGGTCAGCAATGGCGGCGCGAATCTGCCGACCAATCCGGTGCTTATCGGGATGTCGATAACGGGCCTGAGCGCGAAGCCCGGCGATTACATTCAATTTGACAGTTCGTTCACCGGCATCTTTCACACCGCCGCCACCGCGAATTTTCATACCTACTACGATTCGACGAATACACTTTTCGGCCGAACCGGCGGTTTGTCTCGCTTCGACGGCTTGTCTTCGCAGAGCAATTCCAACGACCAAACCCTGTCCGCGCTCATTTCGACCCCTTACTCGATGTCGATCTACGTCATGTTCAACCCCGTCGCGAATTCACACCCGACGCTGGATGGACAGTTGACCGCCACTGATCTGCCGGAGCCGGCCACTCTGCCCATTTTGGGTCTGGCCGTTTTGGGTCTGGGCGTCGCCGGGTTGACGTCCCGCGGTCGAGGCAAGAAGCCTGGTGCCCTGGGGCGTCCGTAGAGCAACATCAGCCTGACTGCTACAGTCCGGCTGATAAAGTTGCTCGTGAAAACAATGGTCTAGAGCATGCCGACTGTTTCCAGTCAGCCTAAAAATGCTCTAGCCCGAACCTGCACCGCGCGGGCGGGGTTCTGAACGAACTTCAGGCCGGGGGCTCTCACGGTCCCACGAATGCTCCGCCGTTCACGTCCAGGATCGCGCCGGACAGGTAGCTGGCGGCGGAGGTGCATAGGAAGGCGATCGGCCAGGCCAGTTCCTCGGCCCGGCCGATCCGTCCCATGGGCAGCGTCGGCCCCAGGTTGAAGCCTCGGGTCATCGGGGTTTCCACCGGGCCGGGCGCGACGGCGTTGATCAGCACGCCGCGACCCACAGCGTTGCGCGACAGCCATTTCACCAGTGTGTGAAGCGCGCCTTTGGACGCGGCGTAATCCGGGGGTGTGGAGATCGATGTGCCGCCGGTTTTGCCGGCGACCGAACCGACCAGCGCGATGTTGCCGCCGCCATGCGCGGCCATGTGATCGGTCGCCGCCGCGGCCAGTTGCAGCGGGACGCGCACGTTGATGTCCATCACGCGGTGGAAGCGCTCCTGCCATGCGCGGTCCTCGGTCCAGGGGCGGCCCTCCAGGATGCCGGCGCAGTGCGCCACGGCGTGCACCCGTTCGGCGGCGAAAAACGAGGCGATGAACGCGTCGTCGGTCAGATCGCCTTGCGCGATGATGCACATGTTGCCGCCGGCCTGGATCTCCTCGCGGGTCGCGTCCATTGGTGCTCGGTCGGCGATCACCGGCTCTGCACCGAGCTGGGCCAGCACGAGTGCGGTGGCCTTGCCGATCCCGCTCGCGGCGCCAGTCACCACGGCGCGTTTGCCCTGCATCGATAGCGCAGCGGGTAGGGCGATAGTTGTCATGCCGGTTTCCTCCCAATGATTGGCGGGAGCATCCCGCTGGCGAATGATTGGCGGGATCATCCCGCCGGGATGAATTTCTGTCCATTGTCCGCTATTTTGGCGGTTCCGATTGACCTGACGCCGCCCGGTCCATAGCTTCCGGTCCATGTCCGATACAGTCCGCAACAACGTGTCTGAGATCTCGAAGGCATGGCCGTTCGAGGAAGCGCGGAAGGTTGCCCAGCGGCTGGCCGCATCGGGCAAGGAAAGCGCCCTGTTCGAGACGGGCTATGGTCCGTCCGGGCTGCCACATATCGGCACATTTGGCGAAGTCGCGCGCACGACATGGGTCCGCCAGGCGTTTTCCGAGATCACCGGCCGGCCGTCCAGGTTACTGGCATTCAGCGACGACATGGACGGACTGCGCAAGGTGCCGGAGAATATTCCGAACAAAGACCTGCTGACGCCGCATTTAGGCAAGCCGCTGACGCAGATTCCAGACCCGTTCGGGACGCATGACAGCTTTGGCGCACACAACAACGCGAGGCTGCGCGCGTTCCTGGATTCTTTCGGGTTCGAGTATGAATTTGCCTCCTCCTCCGAATACTACAAGGCGGGACGTTTCGATGCCGCGCTGATGCGTGTGCTGGAATGCTACGATGCGGTGATGGTGGCGACGCTGCCGACGCTGCGGGCGGAACGGCAGGCGACCTACTCGCCGATCCTGCCGGTGCATCCGCATACCGGCGTCGTCATGCAGGTGCCGATGGAGCGGATCGATCCAATCGCTGGGACGGTGACCTGGAAGGACCCCTCGACCGGGGACAGGTTCGAGACTTCCGTCAAGCGGGGCGCCTGCAAGCTGCAATGGAAAGCCGATTGGGCCATGCGTTGGTATGCTCTGTCGGTCGATTACGAGATGTCCGGCAAGGATTTGATCGATTCCGTGAAATTGTCCGGGCGGATCTGCCGGATTTTGGGCGGACGGCCGCCGGAGGGAATGACTTACGAGCTGTTCCTGGATCAGGACGGCCAGAAGATCAGCAAATCCAAGGGCAATGGGCTGACGGTGGATGAATGGTTGAGGTATGCGCCGGCGGAGTCATTGTCCCAGTTCATGTACAACAAGCCGAACAGCGCCAAGCGACTGCATTTCGACGTGATCCCTCGCGCTGTCGATGAATACGTCGGCAATTTGGACAAGCTGCGGGCGCAGCCTGACCCGAACAATCCAGCGTGGCATATCCATGCCGGGCGGCGGCCGAACCATGCTGGCAGCCCGGTGTCGTTTGCCATGCTGCTCAACCTGGCCAGCGTGGTGAATGCCGACTCACCGGAGATCCTTTGGGGGTTCATCCGTCGTTATGAGGCTGGCGCCAGTCCAGAGACCCAGCCGCTGCTTGACCGCCTGGTGCGCCACGCCATCGCCTACTATCGGGACTTCGTCCGCCCGGCCAAACGCTATCGCCAGCCCGATGCGATGGAACGCGCCGCGCTGGAGGATCTGGCAACGACGCTGGCCGCGCTGCCTGACAGTTCAGCCGAAACGATCCAGAATGCGGTGTTCGAAGTCGGCAAACGACACCCGTTCCCCGACCTGCGAACCTGGTTCGGCTGCCTGTACCAGGTTCTGCTCGGGCAGCAGGAAGGTCCACGCTTCGGCGGCTTCGTCGCCTTGTATGGCGTGCCGGAGACGATCGAGCTGATCCACGCGGCGCTGACCCGTAGAGCGGATGCGGCTTGAAACATGGCGGCGGGAACACGAGGCGCGTTAAAAAGCTGGGTTCGGCATTTGCCGGCGATTCTGGGTGTGGCGCTGCTGATTGGCGCCATCTACGTGGTACAGCGGGAATTCCGGCATCTCCGGCTGAAAGACATCGGCGAGGCGCTCAGTGCGATCCCGGTCCACTCGCTGGTGTTTTCCTTCACCTGGACGATCCTCTCGTACTTCATCCTGACGTTTTACGACCGCCTCGGCACGATCTACGCGGGGCATAAAGTCTCCTACGGACGGGTCGCGTTCGCGTCGTTCTGCGCCTATTCGCTGTCGCACAACCTGGGGTTCGCCGCCATCTCGGGCGCCGCGGTGCGTTATCGGCTGTATGCGCATTGGGGGCTGACGCCGCTGCAGATCGGCAAGACGGTGGCGTTCTGCAGCCTGACGTTTGGCCTCGGCGGGATGGTGCTGGGTGGATCGATCCTGTTCCTGGAGCCTCGGGCGATTCCGTTTTTCGGCCAGCATATGCCGAAGATCGTCATGTACGGGGTTGGCGCGCTGCTTTGGGTCGTTGTCCTGGGCTACGTCACGCTGTCAAAAGTCTTTGGCCGGATGAAGGTGGGCGGCCACGAGATCGAGCTGCCGGGCTGGCGCATGGCGATCGTGCAGGTGCTGCTGGCGAC
>JAQGHW010000363.1 GCA_028291505.1 Rhodopila sp.
CCAGGAAGTTGGCCGTGCCCTCAGTCACCGACGTCCCGACGCGCAGGCCGGCCCGGTATCGTTCGGCATAATTGACGAGCCGCGTGCTTTGGCCGCGGATAGTTGTCGACCTCGCGCAACGCGTGCCACAGCTTGCGGGACGAAGGCACAGCCATCGTGCGGTGAAAGACATGCATGACCTTACGGACGCGCTTGAGTGTGCGCCACGCGTTTTTGGCCTTGCCGTTCCAGATCCGCCAGTGCAGGCGTTCGACTTCGGGGACGATCACGGCCTTTGCCTGCGTCCGACCCGGCGTGTCGGTCGACAATCCGCTCGCTGCCTGCCTCGCGCGCTGCAACCGCATGGCAAAGTGGAACCAATCCGCAATCGGCGGTTTCTTGCGACCGGCTTCCGAGAGAATCGACCGAAGGCCGGGGGCGCCGTCGGTGAACGCGGTCACCTCGATGTCGGTGGTTCGGCCGACCGTCTCAAGGCTCCGCCGCATCATCACTGCGATCTCCGTCTCGGCCTTCGCCACGGCGCCGAACACTTGCCGGCCACCGCCGGATGCCTCGACGTTGCCGACGCGAACCTCCAGATGTCGTTCGCCGTCGTGGCAGCCGCGGATGAATGTCGAGTCTACCGTGACGGTGATCGCCGACGCGCCGGCCCCAGGCGCGACCGTGGTGACGTCGCGAAGTTGCTCGCCACCTTTCAACGTGTGACCTCGCAGCGTCTCCGGGCTCGTTCCGGCGCCGACCGATAGAAGGTGCTTCAGCAGGCCAGCGGCGACGCGGTATGGCATCAGAGCTGAAACATGTGCTCGCAACTGGTCGAGCTCAGGGCAGCATGTAGTCGTTGTCACCGTTGCACGTCCGAATAGGGATACTGGATCTCACCGGTCTTCATTTCCGGCGGCCAGAGAATGACTTCGGTCTTCGGGTCGCGGAACTGCTCCATGTCATTCGCTTTTACGTTCTGGAACTGCACTGCCAGCACACGCGGCTCGATCCATTCGCCATTAGGGCCAAACTTGATATCACCCACGATCGTCTTAAACGTGTCCTTGCGCAGCGTATCGGCGAGCTTGTCATCGTTGAGACTCTGCGCCGCCTCGACCGCCTGCTGCACCACCTGCATGTAGGCATAGGCAAAGGGTGGCAGGTAATAACCCAGTGCATCAACACCCTGAGCGGATGCCCCGGCCTGGTATTTCTTGAGGAACTCGAGACTGGCCGGGGTGGCGACCTTGGACCACGGCAACCAGAAGTCATAATCGACAATGCCGTTCAGCAGCGGGCCAAGTTGCACCTTGATCGCCGTGCTCTGTAGTCCGACCATCCCCCCGCCAAACATCTTGGCCTTCAGGCGGACTTCGTTGGCGGCGCGGATTATGCCCACCGTGTCGGGCGGGTATGAGCAAACCAGGATGATGTCGGGATTGGTCGCCTGGATCGCGCGCACAATTGGGGAGTAATCGCTCGTGGTCGGCGGATAGCTTTTGTCGTAGACAGTTTTCAGGCCCAACTCCTTTGCCACGATGCGCGCACCATCCATGGCATTACGTGGAAACTCCGCGTCCGCGCCGACCATGGCGACCGTCGTGGGCTTCGGGTCTTGCGCCATTGCCACGCTGAAGAAGCCGCGCGCGAAGGCTTCCTTCGGCTTTGAACCGCCGGCCGGCTGTATTGCAAAATATTTTGGATAATTGAATTCCGAGTTAGTTGCGAGACCGAACAGCGTGAGGAATGTCCGGTTGTGCCCGATCACAACCGGCATTGCAGGGGCGATCATGTTGGTGGCGTATCCGCTGACCACGATATCGACTTTGTCGACGTCAAGCAATTTTGTGTAGATGCCGGGAATCAACGAAGGGCTCGACTGGTCATCGTAAAATACCAGTTTCACCTGGCGGCCCAGCAGGCCACCACCGGCGTTGACTTCCTTCTCCCAGATCTGCATGGCGAACAAAGCCGCTCTGCCGATCGGCGCGAGCCCGCCGGTAAGCGCCATGCCGAAGCCGATGGTGATCGGGTTTTGCGCTTTCGCACTCAAACTCGCGGCCAGCAGCAGCATGACGGCGAGCAACGCACGGCCCAGACGCCTGGATAGCATCAGTTTCCTCCCTTTTTAATCGGCGGCGTTTGCTTGATCCCCTGAGTAAATGGGGTGCGCCGCCGTTCTGGAGGAAACTCGAGCACCTTCAAGGTCCGGTCCACAACGCAAATCTTGTCGAAGGGCGATCGAGGGGGTTCTGTTGCAGCTTTTCGCCGCGAGCGGGGCCAGATACAAGCCGTGCCATGGCGAAACGGCGACAAGCGGCTCAGGTGCGGCAGGATCGCATTTCCCGTCTCGCAGCGGCATACCTGTTTAGCTTGTCCGTAACGATCACCCGTGGGACATATTGTAAGCCGCGCAGAAGCTTGCGGAAAACCGCTTCGCCGCCTTGGTATTGCGCCAGCTCTGCACGAGGATGTCGAGCACCTGGTCGACGGCGCGGCAGAGATAATGTTGCTCGCCGCGGATCCGGATGAACACCTCGTCCAGTAAACTTGTCGCCCGGGCGCGGCCGGCGCCGTTTCAACGTGTTGGCGAACATCCGGCCAAAGCGCAGACCCCAGCCACGGATCAGCAATTGGTGCCTTGGGGTTGGCCGATCGCGGAAGCCATGGTGCAACCAGCCGCAGAACCAAGCATCAATCGCGGCCTGCGACTCCGCAGCGCGTAGCCGAGCGGCATGGCGACAATCGCGATCGGCCCGAGCCACACAATGTTAGCATTGTCCGATTACGCGGCGGCGACGGGGACGGCGAGCTCGAACCTGCCTGACCACGGCAGCAAGCCAGGCAGTGCACACAAGCGTAGCACCGGCGTACCGGAGGCAATCCAGAGGCTGTCGGCAATGGCGGCAAGGATAACGCCTTCGCCGCGTGCACGCTCGGACCGCTGCGCCGGTCCTGATAGGCGCATAATCGCGAGGGTTTCGGGCGGCTGCGCTAAGATCCGGACCTTGTGGTTACACGGCACCGGCGCGGAGAACCGAGAGTACTCGCTGGGCAGGCCGATTTGCACCAGCCACCGGCCAGACGCATCCGGCCGCAGCAGCACGGGCCTGGCAACTCGCACCGCAAGCCCTTCACAATTGTCGCCGCCCGAATAGTCCGCCAGGCGCCTTAACGCGATCTGCAATGCCGCCTCGAGTTCTCCCTTTACGGCGGTACGGGCAATGACGCAGGCGCGGGTGCGGCGAACCTGGACCAAGCCCAGAGTTGTAAGCACAGTTTCACCGAGCGCCACCCTCTGGCGCAGCAGCCTCCACCGGGCGGGTAGCAGACACGTGGCCCACCGCGCCGATCCGGCGCCCAGGCCGGGCCGGTGGCTAAAGCCCACCATGCGGCTGGTGACACTCATGCGGTGACGCTATGGCTGCGCACCGGCGCGACCTGCGAAGCGTGGCTGAAACGATGGCGACGCGGCGGAGAGACGCATTGGAAGTATCCCGGGACGAGTATGTTGTCCACAACCTGATCGTCGGCGCATATAAATTCGACTGTTGGCAGCTACCGCCGGCATATAAAAGCTGTGGCGGCCCGCCGGTCATTGCGGGTACTGGGGTCGGCCCGCGAGTCCGTCTATCGCGATGGACGGAGCCCGCGTCGAAAGAGGGACTGTCGCGCGAACACGATCACACCGTCGCCGAACAATTGGCTCGTCGTCCGTTCAGGCGCGCGGCATGACTTCTGATCTCAGCGAGCAACTCCCGCGACACAGCCACACAGATTGAGGAAGACCCATAAAAACGCACTTTATCATTCCGTGATAACAAAGAAACCAACCGCCGATGTCGCTGGCGCGATTGCCGCTATGCAAGCAACACCCGCACGTGGTCGCGGAAGGAAATCATCGGCGTATCTGTGGCTCCACGCTCGCCATGATGCACTGGCCAAGGCCTTCGACGAGAACCCGCCGTCGTGGATCGCTCTCGCCAAGTACCTCGGCGACAACGGAATAACGAATGGTGACGGAAATGCGCCGACCGCATCGTCACTCCGAAGTGCCTGGCTACGGGTGGTCAAGGACGTGACCAGACGACGAGCCGGAAAGACGTTTAAACGCCCCACGACCGAGACGCCCGTCGCTACGGACGGTAAGCCTGTTGACGTGCCGGCGCCCTCCAAACCCGCAACAGAGGACATTCCACTGCCGACATCTGGCAATTCGCGGGATGCACTCCAAGATCGACTGCGGGGGTCGCGGGATGAGATGCGGACCCTGATCACCGAGTTGGACCGGACACTGTTGCATCGGTGGACCCAGTTCAACCGCGCCGGTATCGCTATTGGGGTCGTGGTGGCGCTGGTATTTGGCGTGGCTTGCGGTGTCGGAGGATGGTGGTGGCGGGGCGCCGTGCCCCTCGTCATCGGCGTTCGCGCTGGGGCGGATCGATGCGAAGACCGGCCGGACGGAAGCCGGTTGTGCTGGATACCCGTCTATGAGCGATTGCCATCCAATTGACCCTCATCCGGCGCTTGGTCGCGAGGATTTTCACCCTCGCCTGATGTGCGGTCGCCGCCCTGTCGTTCATGGGTAGACCGGGCCTCCCGGCGCTTTATCGTCCTGGCCGCGTTCTCGGCCTCCTGTGCGGTGCTGGTGGCAGTGCCCTCGCCTACTTCGCCCTGACCCGTGCCTTCGGCGGATAGCTAGCCCCTGGGCCGCGTGCGGGGCCGCCCTTTCCTTGTCGCGCCGAACGACTATGCCGATCCGGCACGCCCAGTCAGATTTCCAGATCCATCTCTTTACCCAGACGTACCCGCCGTCACCCTTGCGGCCCTTCCGTCTCCGAGACGGGATCGATGCCGAGTTCCTGTCGGATATGGGCGAATTTTTTTGGGTCGGCGAGGCGGCGGTCGGCCATCATCGTGCGCAATTCGGCAAGCCCCGCCTCGGTAAAGACCAGCCGAGGCAGGCGTTGGCCGGTGTCGAGCCGCATCAGCCCCCGTTCCACAAGCCCCTTGGCGACCGGCGAGAGCTTCGGCTTGCCAGCTTCTGGGCCGCCGCGCCAGGTCTTGAGCATGAAGCCTTCGACCACAGTCGGAAGCGTCGAGAAGATCATGTCGAGTTCGTTGCGGATATAGGCCCGCTCGCTCAGCGTGAACCCCGCGATTGGCACAGTTTGCATCTTGGTCATGCATTGCACATAGCACGTTCGGCCTCCCCGGGCGGAGATCCTCCGGCACGCCTTCTACAAGAACTTACCGCACGGGACCGGGACGGGTCAGGCCCCCTGGCTCGATCGTCAATTTCGCTCGACCTGTCCCCGGATGATGCCGGGCGACGGACGAAAATCGAGTTCTCGCGCCGAGCACATCCTATTTAAATGGGGTGTACCTGCTTGCGGGAGCTCTTGAGGAGCTTCAGTAGCCCCGGTAGTAGGGCCGCGGAACGTAGTAGCCTAGCGGCGGATAGTAGACCGGAGGCGGGTAGTAGACGGTCGGCGGCCTGTAGATCATCGGCGGCCCGATGAACACACCACCACGCCAGCCCCGGCCACCATACCAGCCCGGATGGCCGTGCCAACCTCTATACGGGCCGCCATGCCACCCGCGGCCGTGCCATCCGCCGTGTCCGTGCCAGTCGGCATGAGCCGGCGAGGGAGTAAGCAGCGCGGGAGCAAAGAGAAGCGCCACAACAGCCGCAGTGCGGACCAGCCGGAAGATCGTTCCCATGATCGGGTTCTCCGATGTAGCTTGCCGATAGTCCGCCCAAACTGGGGCGATGTTGTGACGGCGATCGGCTTGAGATCACCAGCTTTCCCAATGTAGCGCCGGTGCGAACGAGGGACTGCCCAGAATGTGGGGGGATGGGGACGCGGGCGATATGACTGGCCGATCGATTGCTGGCTGGGGGATTGTGGATAGCGTGGGTCTTGCGCTTGGTTGAAACGGGGATCGACGGGCCGGCACGGGTCATCGACGTCATGGATATCACGCCGTTCGGTGCTCTCGGCGACATGTCGAAACTGGGGCTGATGCTGTCGGAGGCGAAGCAGATCCTGGCGCGCCTGCAGCAGGCGGTCGTCGCCATCCAAGCCGACGATCACGCGGTTCGGCGTCCGGCTTGCTCTGGTTGCGGTCAAGCGTGTCACG
>JAQGHW010000371.1 GCA_028291505.1 Rhodopila sp.
GCGCGTCGGACACATACAGCGTATGGTCCGAACCAAGTGCCAGCCCAGTCGGTCCGACCAGGAACACATCACGGTCGGCACGGTGGCTGAACCCATTCGCGACGACGGTTTTGCTCTTGATGACCGGCGGCTTGCCGGGCGGAATAACCAGATCGATCCGAAGAACCAACGATCAATTTCGCTGTAGGGTCCTGGGCAGCCAAGCTGAGATTGATTCCATAGCCAAAGTTTACGGTTCCGCTTATGTTCGGCGGCTCGTAGTAGAACAATTTGGCAGTTGGAAGGTCTGACAATAGAGAAGAATTTTCGAACGCTGCTGTCAGCATAGTGCCGGAGGTAATGTTCAACATTTATCTTCCTCGACCTTTCCAAAGAAAAATAATGTAGTTAACGCTGACCACGTATCATGACTTAAGCCTTTTTGACTGCTCCCGACAACGATCAGATCGGCCAATCTCGTTCAATTCCGAGAATATTCACTGTAGCGATAGTAACATGTATCGGCAAAATTCCCGGTGGGGGCGACCTTGAATACGACACTAACCCCGTCAAGCAACGGATAACCAGCAAGGACGAAATAATGATCGGTCCAAACGAATAGACGCAACACAAGCGGGCTTGAAAGAAACAGATCGTGGGATATTCTCCAGTCGGTCGATTTCTTTCGATCTGCATCCGTATATAGCTTTTCAAGAAAGTACGGAGAAGGGATAGTCCGATACCCTCTCGCAGTTGGTATCGAATTAAGAACATCAGTCGGTGGTGGTACTGAATTCGTAAAGACACTGGATGGTGCAACACCTGGATTAAACAGGTAGAGACTAGACATAACGACGCTATCCGAACCTAGCGGGCTATCGTTAATGGTTATCAGCTGCTGGACTCCGGTGGAAGGATTCAAAACGACCGAGTACAGCGCATAGTGCGGAACACCGTCAGGAGGAGTCCCAAAATTCTCGCTCTCGGACGGAACCGGGACACTCAAATCCTTCGGCAGCAGTGGGAGGTAGCGTTCGATGAACGGGTCCTGCAATAGAATTGCCTCGCGTCGCGTTTTTCTCGGGTAGCGATTATCGATCCGCTGCAAATACGTATAGATCGCGCTGCAGGCGGCCTTGTCCTCGGCATAGAGAAGCTTTAACCCACGCGATTGAGCGGATATCGGGAGCGCGCTTGATAAGGCGAGGACGACCCAGTAGATAGTCCGCGCTCCAGCCATCCTCGATACAAGACGTCCGAGCCCGCCGGAGACCGGACCAGTGGCGGCGTCGCGCCTGCAATTAAGAACAAAAGCCTCCGTCGCGCCGGGCGGCCCCGGCCCCGCTTCGGCGCGCGCCGCAACACCCACACCCGCGGCCGCAACCAATCCGCCCGCAGCAGCAAGCAAACCGCGGCGAGACGAACGCGGCATTCTATCGCTCATCGTGTTTCCACAATCGTGTTCATATCATCCTCCACATAGTAGAATGCTTTGCCGTCAGGCCTCATGGCAATCCCGAACAGGTCGCCGTTGCCCGGCGGCGATTGCGCCTGGTTGGTATCGATCCACTGGGCGTAAAGCTGCTTGCCCGCTGCCGGATCGATCTCCACAACCTGACCGTTCCGGCCGTTGCAGGCGAGCAGGTGCCCATTCGGCAGCATGATCAGCGCCAGCGGCCGGTTCAGCAGTCCATCCTTGGTCACATCCCGACCGGTGCCGGCACTGGCCGTGCGCGTCGTCGCATCCGCGATGGCAACGATCCGGTTACCGAGCGCGTCGGACACATACAGCGTATGGTCCGAACCAAGTGCCAGCCCAGTCGGTCCGACCAGGAACACATCACGGTCGGCACGGTGGCTGAACCCATTCGCGACGACGGTTTTGCTCTTGATGACGGGCGGCTTGCCGGGCGGAATAACCAGCTCGATCCGCAGCACCGTTGCCTTGTTGAGGGTGACGGAAAAGCCGGTCGAGGGGTCGTGCACCTGCGGCCCCGGCACGTCGAACCCCGCCATGCTGACGAACAGCGTGGCGTTGGTTCCATTGTCGACCACCGCCATGTTGCCCCACGGTCCGTTGATGTCGGCGCCGACCCAGGTGTCGACAAGTTGGCCGTTGGAATCAAGCACCAGCAGGCAGCCATCGCCCCGGGTGCGGGTCGTGCCGTCGTTGCTTGGCGTGCTGCCGACGATCACCCAGCCGCTTTTCAGCATGATCATCGCAGTCGTCAGACCTACTCCCCCTGGGCACGCAGGAAGGTGTCGCGGCAGCTTGGCGAACAGCGTCGTCTGCTTCGTCGACGGATTGTAGTCCATGATCGTGGTGCCGAGCCCTTGCAAGTTCGAAACGTCGTTGAAGTTATCGACCAGCACGTCGTCCTTCTGGATTTTCCCGGCCGAGACCGGAGCCACGATCAGGGCATAGGGGTTCTGGTCCCCGTTGTCCGCAACCGTCGAGGTCAGGGTGACGTGCTTCCTCACGGTCTCCAGTAAGCCGCCCGGCTCATCCGCGCTCGCGGGGATGGCGAGCGCAACAAGGACGGTCGCACAGGTCAATGCCGAGCGATAAATGGTTTGCATGACGCCCTCTCAGAACAGGATGTTCGTTCGCAGGCCCAGAACCAGCTCATTTCCGACCTTCTGCGTCGGCGAGTTGGGATTGGCGATGCCGCCGCCTGGGTTGAACACGTATTGGATGTCTGGCTGAAGCTGCCACCAGGGCGTCGCCTGGTACTGATAAGTGACTTCCAGGTACGTCTCGCTGGTACGGGTCGGGACATAGCTGTTGCTGAAAGCAGCCGTCGCCTGGTCCAGTGCGGCGGCGCTGCCGCTGACCTTGGCAAAGCCCATGCCGATCGCAAACGTATCGTCATCCCGATGCAGGAACGGCTCGTGGAACGTTACACCAGCGTTGACACTGAACGTAATCAGGTTGCGGTCCGCCTGGGGCGCCCCCATGATCCGCGCGAACACGTTGATCGTCCGGTCGGATTCTTTCGGGTCGACCCATATCAGCTGATCGGCGACGCCATAGATGCCGAAGTCGCCGCGATGATTGACCGGAACGCCGTTGCTCCTGGGATTCGCCAGCGATAGGCCCAGATTATCGAATTGCTGGTCCGCGAAGCTTCCCGTGTCGTACCACACACCCAGCTTGTAAAACCGTGCCAGAGGCTCCGGCCGATCCGCGTACAGCATCGCGCCAAGGGCGGGATAGCTGTACTGCATCTCGGCGATCGCCAGGACGCCGCCGTTGAGCGGAAAACTCGTCCCCGATGGGTTGGCGATTTGCGAATCGCCGACGTTGGTGGGTGAAGGGCTGCCGTTGAATACCCCAACCATGAATGTCAGCGAGTTGATCGGACGTGCCCTGACGCGCACACCGAGCGCGGAAAGCGGATAAGCTGGCCCGCCGCCCGGCAGGTCCGCCGACGGCACCATCGCCCAGCCAAACATGGTGTTCAGGAAATAGTTGGCGTTCTGGCTGACCATGAACTCCTGGTCCAGACTCTGCTGGCCGACCTTGATGTCGAGGCGGTCCTCTTCCAGGAATTTCTGCTGATACCAAAGCTCCCACAAACGGGTGGATCGGTCCGCCGTGATCCCGCTCGAGGTCTGCAACGTCAACAGGTTATTGGCACTCAGGTTGCTGCCGTGGATCTGCAGCGCGCTGACGTTGAAGGTGCCGCCGTACCCCCCGAAAGCCCGCCTGGTGTCCAGTTGCAGCAGCATCTGGGTCAGGCCGTCGTACGCCCCGCCCTGCTTGGCCCCGCCGGTGACGTTGCCAAGCACCTCGCTGGTTTCCTGGATCGCCAGGGAGATGCCGTATTTGCTCAACTCCGTCCGCAGGCCGCCCATATCGCCCAGCATCAGGTTGCTGCGGGAAAGTCCATTCAGAAAACCCAAGGGCCCCGATCCCGGGGTTTCGTTCTGGAACGACTCGTCGGTCGGCACTTGCAACACCGGCGGTGCGGCGAGGGTCATCCCTGTCCACGCATCGGCGAACCCCCACCCGGCAACCGCCGCGAGCAGCCGCACGCCAATCCGCGAAGCCGGTCTGACGCTTCTGTTCCTGCGCGCTTTCGTCTGTCCCGGCATTCGTACCAACTCCTTTGTGCCAACGGTCCAGGCATGGCCTAAATGAGAATGATTTGCAATAGCGGTGCGATTGCGAGTAATTCGCGAACAGCCGGCGGACAACGTCCGACGGGATCAGCCACCACAACCCAGGCAGAAGGATCGAACGGATGCGTCAGCGAGGCTCACGGCGATACCGGGACGGTGCCGTCGGATTCGTGGTGGTTGCGCTTTGCCTGTGCGGGCCGTTGCTGGCCGACGACCCCACCCAGATCGACGTGAAACTCAAGGATCACCGGTTTGAACCAGCCGAAATCCACGTGCGGGTGGGTAAGCCGACCGTCCTCCTGGTCACCAACGAGGACAACACGCCGGAGGAATTCGACTCAACGGCGCTACAGGTCGAAAAAATCATCGCCGCCGGCCACTACGCAACGATCCGGCTACGTCCCCTCGGTCCGGGCCGCTATCCTTTCATGGGGGAATTCCACTCGGATACCGCGAGCGGCGTCGTGATCTCCGAATAGGAAAGGTCAGGTGCAAACCGCCCGGGGCGCCGCGTTTGGCGAGCCACGCCGATCCCGCTAGAGCAACATCAGCCTGACTGGAACAGTCCGGCTGACAAAGTTGCTCGGGAAAACTATGGTTTAGAGCATGCTGACTGTTTCCAGTCAGCGTGCTCTAAATATACGTGCAAAGGACCAACGGGGGAATCAGGCGATGCGCTTCGGTCTGTTCGGCAGCGCGGCGGCGCGGCGGGGAAGCGGCGAATTCGACAGCGCCGAGGGATTTCGCGACTTCATCGATTACAACATCGAGGCCGAGGCACTCGGCTTTCACGGCACCTTCGTGGTCGAGCATCATTTCACCGGCTTCGGCCAGGTATCCGCGACGCTGGGTCT